>URWB01000064.1 GCA_900551415.1 uncultured Eubacteriales bacterium | reverse complement strand
CGGCAAGAAACTGTTCCCGCATCTGGATTCGGCCATCAGCCGCGTCACAGGAGCCCCTTCAATCGCGGATTTTTCGAGTCGTTCGACGGCCGGGCCGGATAATACCGGATGTGTTGCCGCCGCGTAAACGGCCTTTGCGCCGAGGTCCTTGATCGCGTTGGCAGCGTTGCAGATCGTGCCTGCCGTATCAATCATGTCATCGAGAATGATGCAGTTCTTGTCCTCGATATTACCGATGATGTTCATGATTTCGGATTTGTTCGGTTCCGGTCTTCTCTTATCGATGATGGCAATCGGACAGTTAAGCACCTCTGCCATGTTTCTCGCGCGGGTCACGCTGCCGTGATCCGGAGACACGATGACCAGATCTTCCATATTCTTTTCCTTGAAGTATTTCGCCAAAATCGGCATGCCGAGCAAGTGATCGACCGGAATATCAAAATAACCTTGAATTTGGTTTGCGTGCAAATCCATCGTCAGAACTCTGTCTGCGCCGGCTGCCACAATTAAATCCGCGACCAGCTTCGCTGTAATCGGATCTCTGGCCTTTGCCTTTCTGTCCTGACGCGCGTAGCCGTAATACGGAATAACGGCGTTGATTCTGCCTGCCGACGCGCGTTTCATCGCGTCAATCATGATCAGAAGCTCCATCAGATTGTCGTTGACAGGGTTGCAGGTTGATTGAATGATATACACATCCAGGCCTCTGACTGTTTCCCAAATGTTCACGGAAATTTCTCCGTCGCTGAATTTGGTCACAGTTGCTCTGCCCAATGGTTTCCCCATGATGCCTGCAATTTCTTCGGCTAATTCCGGATGAGAGTTTCCGGCAAAGATTTTGTAGTCAGCAAATACTCCGCTTCTCACTTTTTCTTACCTCGTCTTTCTTGTGTTGTTTCCTTTGTACTTTTTTTGTAATTTTGTAATATTGATATTTTCACTATGACATGAAAATGGAATCGTTGTTATCTGTATCGCGTTTTATCACTTTGTTTGCACTTTGCTTTTTTTGTTCCAAATCCCTTTTGCAGAGACCCAGCCCTGCTTTTGTGTGCCGCGGCTTCTGGCGATATAGAGCGCGTCGGCCTCCACATCCTCTGTCACCGTACTGCCCGCTGCGATATACGCGCCGTCTCCGACTTGTACCGGAGAAACCAGATTGCTGTTGCAGCCGACAAAGACATCGTTGCCGATCTGCGCGCGATATTTGTTCGTGCCGTCATAATTGACAAAGACTACGCCGCAGCCCAAATTTACACCGCTGCCGACATCCGCATCACCGACATAGGTCAGGTGCGCGGCCTTAGAGCCGTCTCCGAAGCTGGAGTTTTTCATTTCCACAAAATCACCGACCTTACAGTTCGCGCCGACCGCGGTATGCGGCCGCAGATAAGCGAATGGTCCGACCGTCGTGCCGCTGCCGACACTGCTTTCGAGGATGACAGAGCTTTCGATCTCCACACCATCCGCGATTCGCGAGTCTTTGATTCTCGTGTTTTGGCGAATCACGCAGTTCTGTCCGATGACGGTACTGCCTTCCAGCGTTACGCAGGGGCCAATCAGCGTACCCGCGCCGATCTCAACCTCCGCGTCGATATAGGCGCTTTGCAGGTCAACAAACTGCACGCCGCGCTGCATGTGCGCAAGATTTCGCGCAAGACGCGCTTCTGTTTGTGCCTGATAGTCCTGCAGCCAGGTTTCCTCCGAAAAGTTTTTTTGTTTTTCCATCTGTCTTTCCTTATGTGTTTTTATCGGCTTTTTCCATCTGCGATGCCTGCCTATTTTTCCAAAAGCATTTCGCCGACTTTGTAAATGTCCCCCGCGCCCATGGTGATTACCATGTCACCACGTTGGGCCTGGCTGTCTACATAATCTGCGATAGCCGCGAAGTCCTCCATGAAAAGGACGTCCTTATCCGGATGTGTTTCCTTGATTTTTTCTACCAGCTGCGCGGAGGAAATCTTGTAAATATTCTTTTCTCTCGCCGCGTAAATCTCCGCCAGAATCAAGTGATCCGCCTTCTCAAAGGCATCGGCGAATTCGTCGAAGAGCGCGATGGTTCTCGTATAGGTATGCGGCTGGAAAATGCACCAGAGCTTGTTGTGCGGCACGTTTTCGGACGCGCTCAGGGTCGCCTTGATTTCGGTTGGATGGTGCGCGTAATCGTCCACGATCTTCACGCCCCTAGCGGTCGTTCCGACAAGATCAAAACGACGCTGCGTACCGTGATAGGCTTCGAGTGTTTCCTTCGTCAGCGCCGGCTCTACGCCAAGGACGCAGGCACAGGTGAAGGCCGCCAGCGCGTTGAGGATATTATGTTCTCCCGGCACCGCAAGCTGTACGCGGCTGAGCAGCTTCCCATCGTGACAGACATCAAAAGACGGCATCCCGTCCTCATTGAATTTGATGTTCGCCGCGTAATAATCACAGTTTTCGCTCAGCCCAAAGGTCACGACGTTGTCCAGATCACGAATCACCTGATTGACAAACGGATTCGCGTCATAAGCGATAATGGTTCCGCTGCCCGGCACCAAATGCGCGAATTTGTCAAACGAACTGACAATGTGGTCGATATCCTTAAAATAATCCAAATGATCGGAATCGATATTCAGGATAATTTCGATTTTTGGCTTCAGACTCAAGAAGCTGTCCATATATTCGCAGGCTTCTGTAATAAAGTAACGACTGTGACCGACCTTGACGTTGCCGCCGATCTCGGTCAGATTGCCGCCGACCAAAATGGTCGGCTCGAGCTTCGCGCGCTCGAGGATCAGGGAAACCATCGAAGTGGTCGTGGTTTTACCATGGGTACCGGATACCGCGATGCTGTTTTCATATTCCTGCATCAAAAGTCCCAGCATCTGCGCCCGCGAGAGAATCGGGATTCCGCGTTCTTCCGCGCGTTTCATTTCGGGATTATCTTGACCGACGGCCGCCGAGAACACCAAAAGGTCTGCCTGCTCCACATTCTCCGCGCGGTGTCCGATAAATACCCGCGCGCCCTTGCTCGCCAGTCTGACAGTCTCCGCGGATTCTTTCATGTCAGAACCGCTGACCTCATAACCTCTGGACAGCAAAATTTCTGCAATCGCCGAAAGACCGATGCCTCCGATGCCGATGCAGTGTATCTTCTTATATTGACTTAGATCTATCATGGATTGATTGCCTCCGAATTTCTTCTTTCGCAAAGAATGCTACAGCTAGTATACCACAAATAAAATATTTTGTGAGCAATAATTGACAAAAAATCAAAAAAGAAATATGATGTTTTTATATTGACATGAACAATGGGGGTAAAAAAGCATGAAACGTACGGAAAGAGTCGGCGCGCTGATTAAGATTTTGACAGAATCGCCGAACAGAATTTACAGTCTTCAGTATTTTTGTGATCTCTTCGGTGCTGCAAAATCCAGCGTCAGCGAAGATATCCAATCCGCCAGTCAGGCGATTGCGGTGACCGGATCCGGTTATTTGGAAACGATTGCCGGCTCCAAAGGCGGCGTCCGTTTCGTTCCGGACATTTCGCAAAAAGAGATTGAAGCGCTGCAAGCGGAATTTTCGCGGCGGCTGGTCGATCCTTCCCGTCTGCTCGGCGGCAACTTCCTTTACACTTCCGATATCTTTTATGATTCGGATTTGGTCACGCGCACCGCGCGTGTTTTTGCCAAAAAGTTTCAAGGCTGCGGCGCTGACTGTGTCGCGACAGTTGAAACCAAGGGCATTCCGCTCGCCTTCACAGTCGCGCATATGCTGGGCATACCGCTGGCGGTCATTCGCAGAGAAGCAAAAATTTCGGAGGGTTCTACGGTCAGCATCAATTATTTCAGTGGTTCCTATGACCGTCTGCAAAAAATGTCCATGTCCAAACGTGCGATCGCGCCGGGCGCGAAGGTTTTGATCATTGATGATTTCATGCGTGGCGGCGGCAGTATTGTCGGTATCTCGGAAATGATCGGAGAGTTCAGCGGCACCGTCGTCGGGGTCGGCGTGGCAATCGCGAGTCTCACGCCTGAAAAGAAAAAAATCAGCGATTATACCTGCCTGGTTTACCTCGGTGAAATTCACGCAGAGGAAAAGAAAATCTCCATTCTTCCGAACGACAGTATTTTTTAGCATAAAGCATAAAGCGGGAGTTCCTCCGGAGGCCGCGCGGTACTTATTTTGAGAGGCCGCGCGGCCTCTGTGTCTTTTTCATATTTTTTTCTCTTGTTTTTGTTTTCATTACACAATTTGCGAATTTTAATTCCAAGATTTTGCAAAAGATGTTGCGAAATAATTAACAGTGTATTATAATTTTCTTGGTACTGAAAGGGTGCCGGAAAGGTGGAAACAAGATGAATATTACTGACGTAAGGATTAGGAGAATGGGCGAAGAAGGCAAGATGAAAGCTGTGGCATCCGTTACCTTTGACGATGAATTTGTTGTTCACGACATCAAGATTATTGATGGGCAGAACGGACTCTTTATCGCTATGCCGAGCCGTAAGGTCGGTGAGGGTGATTTCCGTGATGTTGCACACCCTTTGAAGTCCGAAACAAGAGCGAAGATCAAGGACGCGATTTTTGCAGAATACGACAGACTTTGTGAGGAAGAACCGGTCACGTTCGCTGAGGAGGAACCTCTCTGTGCGGTTGTCGGAGAATAGACTTCGCTGATTTTTATTCGCAATCATTTTGTAGGAGAAGGGAAAGGACGCTCTTGAATATCGGAGCGTCCTTTCTTTTGGCTCGCGCCGTTTCAAACGTTATTCGACTGTGGCAAGCCGCCGCTTCACACATTCTCCACGCGAATCATGTTAGTGTTACCCGCGACATCCAGCGGCACGCCGGCGCTGATGACGACCTTATCACCGCCGCGCAGCAGGTTTTCCTTCTTAGCCTCCTCCAGACAGCGATAGACGAGCACATCGACATTCTGCAGGTTTTCCACCATCAGCGGTGTCACGCCCCAAACGAGTGCCATTTGGTGATAGGTTTTATGATGCGGGGTCGCCGCGATAATCGGTGTCGCAGGGCGAAACTTGCTCATGCGCGAAGCCGTATAACCGGACTTGGTGATGGCAATCAATGCTTTCGCCTTGATGTCCTTCGCCAGCGTGCAGGCTGCGTGACCGACGGCATTGGTTGTGTCCTCCGCGTCCATTTCGTGCTGCATCGCGCTCCCCGGAAGTAGATACGGGTTGTCCAGTTCTGCCTGCTCCGCGATCTTGGCCATGGCAGCGACCGCCTCGACCGGATACGCACCGACAGCGCTTTCTCCGGAAAGCATGACAGCCGAGGAACCGTCGAAGACCGCATTCGCAACATCGGTAATCTCCGCTCTGGTCGGCAATGGATTTTGAATCATGGATTCCAGCATCTGAGTCGCGGTGATGACGATCTTGCCTCGCTGTTGGCAGCGTTTAATGAATCGCTTTTGAATACCGGGCAGTTTTTCAAATTCCACCTCAACCCCCATGTCGCCGCGTGCTACCATAATGCCGTCCGACTCGTCGAGGATTTCCTCAAAGTTTTCAATGCCTTCCAGATTTTCGATTTTGGAAATAATCTTGATCTCCTGCCCGCCGTTCGTCGTCAGGAATTCACGCAGGGCCCGCACATCATCAGCCTTTCGCACGAAGGAAGCCGCGACAAAGTCCACATTCTTCTCAATGCCGAACAAAAGATCACGCTTGTCCTGCTCGCTGAGGTATTCCATCTGCAGTGCCACGCAAGGGACATTGATTCCCTTGTGATTGCTGATCTGCCCGCCGTTGATGATTTTGCAGAGGATATCTGTGTCTGTCGTCTCGCAAACCTCCAACCGGAGCTTGCCGTCGTCAATCAGCACCGCATCTCCTGCCTTGAGTTCCTGCGGCAGATTCGCGTAGGTAATGCCGCAGCCATGCGCGTCTCCAAGGATATCTCGCGTCGTCAGAGTGAACATTTCTCCGTTCTTGAGCTGCGCCTTGCCGCCCGCGAAATCTCTGGTGCGGATCTCCGGCCCCTTGGTATCCAACATGACTGCCGCGGACAGCCCCATCGCGTCCCGCACGCCGCGGAACAGATCTATGGTTTTACCATGACTTGCATGGTCTCCATGCGAAAAATTCACTCTCGCCACATTCATGCCCGCTTTCAGCATGGCGTGAATGATTTCTTCTTTGGTGGATGCCGGTCCTAAGGTACACACAATTTTAGTTTTTCTCATATCCGTTTGCCTCTGTTTCTTAATAGTCGTTGTTTCGTCGCTGTGATAAGGACATTATACAAAAAAAGCAAAAAGAATGCAATGACCTCTCTTGATTCCTTTTGAGGTAAACGATATACTGATAGCAAAACAGACGCGAAGCGGGAGGATTGTATATGTCATCACACGAAAATATTTTAAATTTAGAAACTCGGCTGCGCAGCGAACGAGCGTTGCCCCTGATTATGAGCGCGGACGATGCCGCGCGCCTGATTACAGATGGCATGGCCGTCGGCATCAGCGGCTTCACCAATGCCGGCTATCCAAAAGTCGTGCCGCATGCCCTCGCGGAGCAGGTCAAGAACGGGCGTAAGATTAAAATTGAGCTTTACTCCGGCGCCTCGGTGGGACCTGAGGTTGACACCGAGCTGACGGAAGCGGGCGCTGTAGCCAGACGCCTTCCGTACCAGACGAATTCCACTCTGCGCAAGGCCATCAATACCGGAGATATTGACTACATCGACATGCACCTCGGCCGCAGTCCGGAATTTATCGCAGCCGGACATGTACGAAAGCCGGATATCGCCCTCGTAGAGGCACTCGCCATCACCGAGGACGGGCATCTAATCCCGACCACCTCTGTCGGCAACACCCCTACCTATGTGGCGGAGGCGGACGCGGTTATCGTTGAGATCGCGATGTCCAAGCCACTGGCCCTAGAGGGCATGGCCGATGTTTACATGTGTCAAAAGCCGCCTTGCCGCCAGCCGATCCCGCTGACGCATCCCGGCGACCGCATCGGTACTCCGTACATTCCTTGCGGCTGGGATAAGATCAAGGCGATTGTCATTTCCGACCGCAGCGACCTGACCAGACCGCTGGCCGCGATTTCCGAGGATTCCAAAAAAATCGGTCAGAATATCATCAGATTCTTTGAAGACGAGGTTGCTGCAGGCCGCTTAGGCAAATCTCTGCTGCCGATCCAGTCAGGCGTCGGTTCTGTCGCTAACGCCGTCCTCTACGGTCTGCGGGATTCCGCATTTGAAGGTCTGACCTGCTATACCGAGGTCATTCAGGATTCCATGCTCGACCTCGTCAAATGCGGCAAGGCAGACATCGCCTCCTGCACCGCACTGGCGCCATCGCCGGAAGCGCAGACTGCGTTCTTTGATGACATTGATTTTTATAAAGAACACATTATCTTCCGCCCGCAGGAGATTTCCAATTCCATCGAAGTCTCCCACCGACTGGGTCTGATCGCCATGAATACCGCACTAGAAGTAGACATTTACGGCAATGTGAATTCCACCCATGTGCAAGGCAAAAAAATGATGAACGGCATCGGCGGTTCGGGTGATTTTTCCCGTTCCGCGTCGCTGGTCATCTTCACAACATCTTCCATCGCCAAGGACGGCGCGATCTCTTCTATCGTACCGATGTGTCCGCACGTGGATCACACCGAGCATGAGGTCATGGTCATCGTCACCGAACAGGGCTATGCGGATCTGCGCGGGCTCTCACCAAAAGAGCGCGCAGTCTGTATCATCGAAAACTGCGCGCACCCGGACTATCGTGATGCGCTCATGGACTACTTTCAAAGAGCCTGCGCCGAATCTCCCTGCCAGACGCCGCATCTGCTTGATGAAGCGCTCTCCTGGCACAGCCGTTTTGAAAAAACAGGCAGCATGAAATAGCAGCTTACACCTGCTGCCTTGGTAAAACAACCCTAAAGGCGGTTCCGCCCTCCGCGCGGACTTCCGCGCGGACACTGCCGCCATGCAGCAACGCGATTTCGCGCACAAGTGCAAGCCCCAGACCCACGCCGCCCATCTGCCGGCTTCTGGATTTGTCCACACGAAAGAACGGTTCAAAGATGTGCTCCATGCAATCCTCCGGAATCCCGCTTCCAGTGTCGGCAACCTCCAAAATCACATTTTCGTCTGCCTGCTTCACCGAAACGAAGACCGTTCCGCCCGGCTTGTTGTATTTGATGGCATTTTCGATCAGATTAAAGAACAGACGATAAATCAGCGCGTCGCTGCCGACCATGCTGACTTCCTCACAGTCCTGCCGGAGCGTAACCTGTTTTTCCTGCGCGAGTGGCGCGAGATCTGTCAAAATTTCCTCCGCGAGCGGCGCGAGCGGGATCTCGTCTGTTCTCGATACGGACTGCAGATTGCTCATCGACAGCAAGGTGCGGACAAGCGCGCTCAGTCGATCCAGCTGTTCCATCTGAAAAGCGGCCATCTGCATGGTTTCCGCATCTGCGTCCGCGTGTTCCTCACAAAAAAGCTCCAGCTTTGTCTGCATGAGGGCTAGCGGTGTCCGAAGCTCATGCGCCGCATTCCCGGCAAACTGACGCTGCAGGTCAAAGGAATGCGCAAGTCGGTCCAGCATACCGTTCACCGCGTGGCTTAACTGCCGAAACTCTTGAATCGCGCTCTCATCAAGGCGGACACGCTCCAGACTTTCCTGGTTGATTTTTTCCGCCTGCGCGGTAAACTGACGCAGCGGCTGCAAGGCTCTGCCGCTGACAAAATACGCGATTGCGGCACTCAGCAGCGTGACCGCCGCTGTAAGACACCAGCCTACGCGTTCAAAAACTATCTTTGCGTCACAGATTTCCTGAGAAAACTGTTTCAAAAATCCGTTCATTTCTTCCGGGGGGATTTCAATGGTCAGCACTTCGGCGTTTTCCGTTTGGTATTTGAGCACAAATCCGCCTAAATCATCCATACCGGTCGCGCCGGAACGGTACAGCAGTAAATTCAGACAAATGCAGGCACCGGCGATCAAAAGCGCGGTCATCAGCGTAATTCTCCACTGAAAGGATAGTTTTTTCATTCTCTTTCCCCCTCTATCACATACCCCTCTCCGATTCGGTTGTGAATTGGATCATAGCCCAGCGCGGTCCGCAGCTTTTTTCGCAGCGCGGACATGTGCACGCGGATGGAATTGCTGAAGCTGTCCACACTCCCATCCCACACATGATCGATCAATTCCTCCTGGCTGACAGGGCGTCCCTGGTGCAGCAGCAGATATTCCAAGACCCCGCTTTCCTTTCTCGTTAGCGGAATCGCCCGTCCCTCGACGGACGCCGTCCGGCTTCGGGAATCAAACCGCAGCGCTCCGCAGGAAAGGCAGACATCCTGCTGAATGAATTTGCGGCGTGTCAGGCTGCGGACACGCGCCTCCAGCTCTGCCAGATGAAACGGCTTGGAAAGATAATCATTGGCACCCGCGTCCAGCCCCTCTACCTTGTCCGAGATCTCGCTGCGCGCGGAAAGGATCAGCACCGGAGTTTCCTGATCTGTTTTTCTCAACTCCCGCAGTACGGTCAATCCATCTGTTTTCGGCAAATTCAAGTCCAGCAGCACTAAATCGTAACGCTCCACCGAAAGCAAAAATCGCGCGCTCTCCCCGTCCTCGCAGGTGTCTGCTTCATATCCCGAAAGCCGCAGCTTTTTTGCGATGTCCTCACGCAGGGACTTTTCATCTTCTACCACCAAAAATCGCATTGTTTCCTCACTCCTTGCTTTCTGTTCAACCATAAATTCTAAGCTGTGCAAAGACATGATACCATACAGACATAAAGTTTGTGTTAAGCCTTATCCTTTTGCCCGCGAGGGATCATCCGCCTTACTCCGGCTCTGTTCTGCCTGCATGGCTTCCGGACTCTTTGCCGCTGCCAACATTTCGCGAAAAGCCTTTTCTCCGCCGAACGCGCTGTAGTCAGGCTCCGTAAACGCATCATAGCTTGTGATGTCCACGCGGACGACAGCCGCGCCGAGACTGTCATACTCGGCCTCGATACGTTCCCGGATCAGCTCGCAGGTCCTGGTGAAGTCCAAAGTATAGCTGCGCGGCAGCATGGTTTCTTCGTCCATCTCCATGGTAAAGCCAACGCTTTGATACAGCGCATCTCTTTCGTTCGGAGCTTCATTCCACAAGTCAGAAAGTTCGATCCCGCTCGCCGATAAGACACTGCCCAGACCTTGATTCGCTGCGATCGCGCAGAATAGCTGCCAATCCTGCGGCATGGTCACCTGATACGCATTGCCTTTGCGGGTAATACGATCGCTCTCCGCGGCTGCTTTGAGACACTGCCGCAGATTGCCGAGCAGATCGTCCTGTCCGTAGGAAGACGGTTCTCCGTCATAGCCGCTTGCAATCGTTTCGCCTCGCAAGGTCTGGCTACCGTAATCGATCCATCCCTGCCCTAGGGTACTGTCCACACTCCGGATATAGGTTCGCACTGCACCGCCGCGCGTGCCCGTGCGATAATACGCAAAGGTATAGTCCGTACCCGCCTGCGCGGCATCCTCTGCTCCCAGATCTTCCAAAGTCTTTGTCCCGAGTATGCAAAGCGGCGCTTCCGTCTGCTGTAGGTGCGCAGTCTCGCGCGTCCGCGCGCCGGAAAGTACACCGTAAGACAGGTTTGTCGTTCTCTGCGCCTCCGCGCTGTTCACAGCCAATAGCTTGTCATAAGCCTCTGCGAGAGCTGCGCGGTTTGCTTGGGTATTCTGTCCGACCGGATTGAGTACAAAGCACACGCAGCCGATCACCAGCGCCAGCACTGCGGCTGCCGCGATCCAGGTCTTCGGCTTTTTGAAAGCTGCCAGCGCCTTGACGCGCGCGCTCACCTCCTTCTCTCCGCCGATAAACGAGGTCGTGCCAAGGACAAAGCGTTCCGTCCCGGCTGCTGCTTTCACCAAGGTGGCAGCGTAAGCTTTTTTGTCTCCGCTCAGACGCGCCGCATCGTAGTCGCAGTAGATTTCCATGTCGCGGCGAAATCTGCGGAACGCCAGCCAGATCACCGGATTCCACCAGCATATCGCCAGAATCAGTGCTGCCGATTGATTGCCTCCTAAGTCACCATGTTTCAAATGCGTCAGCTCATGCAGCAGCACCTGCCGCCGCTCCGCCGCGTCGAAGCCGGATTCCAACGCGATCACATACTGCCCGCGCATGCGTGTTAAAAAGGTCGTCTCCACGCCCTCTTTGATGCAGATTCGAACTTTGTCATTCACGCCGACCAGCACTTTCACCGCTTCCAGTTCCGCAAGCAGCGCAGCATCCCTGCTGTCCGGCAGCGCCTTGAGTTTCCTTTTTTGTCTGCAGTTTCCTGTAAGCATCCAGATACCCGTCAGAACCGCGCCGGCAAACCAGAGCCAGTTTTCCAGTTTTGCCCGCGAAGTCGTTGCGGCAAACTCGGCATCCAGCGTTTTGTCCGAAAACGGCACCCGCAGACTGAGATGATTCTTTTGAACGATATAGTAGTTACCCTGCTCTTCGATAGCAAAGCCTCGGGCGTTCAAGTCCTCGTAGGGTTCTACCCAGACGGTCTCTACCGTAGATTCGCTCTGCGGCAGCCAGTTGCGTACCGCAAGACTGCTTTCCGGCATAAACTCCGCGATCGGACTGAAGATAAACGATACTGCGACCAAGAGCCAGAGCCGCATATGCCCCCGCGGCGTGATCTGATTTCCAAACAGCAGCTTGATCAGCAGTACGAGCACAGCTGCCGCTGTGACCGCAATACTCAGATTCAACATATTCATAGATATTCCTCCGTCATAATTGTTCCATTATGATTGACTTCTTCCTTATGTGCTTCCTACTCCATTTTTTCGATAATTTCCAGCAAGGTCTGCTGCTCCTCCTTGCTCAGGTTCTTGCCGGAAACCAGTGAGGATACCAGGAGCTTTGCGGAACCGTCAAAGATGCGGTTGATAAAGCTTTGCATCTCCTCCTTGCGGCAGGCTTCCACCGTGTCGCGGATGCGGTCGGACACATCGTAGATGGTGTCGTTCAGGTCAAAGTAGCACTTGGTGGTGTTTTCGGACAGTTCGCCATCGGCCGAATCACGCACCAGTGCAAAGGACACCGCCAGCTCGCTGCGCGCGTACAGGCGCTTGTTGGCGACAAAGCGGTTGATCTCGGGCAGCTGGGATACGGTGCGGATGTAGGCGGCGATGATGATCTCCATAAAGGTGATGCGGTAGCCCTCGTCGCTTTTGGCGGCGATGTAGCGGGCCAGCTTTTCAAAGTCCGCCTTGTAATCGGTAAAGATCTGTGCGTCGCAGCGCGTGGGCATGATATAGGAAGTAAGGGCTACGATAGGGTCCAGCTTTTTGACCAGATGGCCATCCGAGCGGCGTCCGAACATGGCGCAATCCTCTCCAATACAGATAAAATCGAATGTGAACAAAATGAAACATTCTTATTATAAACGTATGCGGGCCAAACGTCAATTGATCTATAAAATTTGACATAATTCTGCCATGCATGGAAAACGTATAAAAATAAATAAAAAAGCGGCAATCGCGACACGCCCGACGGAGTGGACATAAACGCGAAAACGGATGGCGAAAAAAGCCAAATAAATCAAGGGGTTTTTGAAAACTGAAGCAAAAAAATTCCGGAAAAATTCAAAAAACCCCTTGCGCTTTTTCCGGCTTTCCTTTATAATATGACTGTTGTCTGTTTATGGGATGAAACTGCAAGTTGCCGCCCGGCCTTGGCGGGTAATTGCAGCGGACCAGCCCGGCCAGACCGGGCGACGGGCTCACACTTCCCGCCGCCGACCATGCGGTTCGGGGAAGAAAGTCAGAGGGATTCCCCATTCGCAGCCTCCGACTGCGCGGAGGCGCGGGTGAAAGGATGCTCCCCCCTTTGACCGCGAGAACGATAAAAATAGGAGGAAAAAAGATGGCCAACCAGAAAATCCGCATCAAGCTCAAGGCGTATGAGCACAACCTGATTGATCGCAGCGCCGAGCGCATTGTGGAAACCGCCAAGCGCACGGGCGCCCAGGTTTCGGGCCCCATTCCCCTTCCCACCGAGAAGGAGATCGTCACCATCCTGCGTTCGCCGCACAAGTATAAGGACAGCCGCGAACAGTTCGAGCGCCGCACCCATAAGCGCCTGATCGACATCCACAACCCCACCCAGCGCACTGTGGACGCCATGATGAAGCTCGATCTTCCCGCCGGCGTCGAGATCGAAATCAAGCTGTAAGGCAGGAGGAGCAAATCATGAAGAAAGCGATCTTGGGCAAAAAGCTCGGCATGACCCAGATTTTCATGCCCGACGGCAGCCTGGTTCCCGTTACCGTTATTCAGGCGGGCCCCTGCACCGTCGTACAGAAGAAGACCAACGAAAAGGACGGCTACGAGGCCGTGCAGTTCGGCTTTGACACCTACGCCGAAAAGCGCGCCGAGAAGCTGGTCAACAAGCCCGAAATGGGCCATTTCAAGAAGGCGAACGTCGCCGCTTGCCGCTATCTGCGCGAGTTCCGCCTGGATGACGCCGCGTCCTACGAGGTAGGCCAGGTTGTCAA
>URWB01000063.1 GCA_900551415.1 uncultured Eubacteriales bacterium | reverse complement strand
GGCGATTGAAGAAAAGGAGCTGGCCGCCGCCATCGACCGCTTTCTGTATTCCAGGCCGGAACAAAACCGCCGCATCTTTGTCCGCCGGTACTGGCACCTTTACGCAATACGGGATATTGCGGATGCATACGGAATGAGCGAGAGCAAGGTGACGTCGCTGCTTTTCCGTATGAGAAACGAGTTACGGATATTTCTTGAAAAGGAGGGTATTATGCTATGAAAACCGAAGTTCTTCTTCACTCCATCGGAAAAATCGATGATAGACTGATTGCGGATGCGGAATGTGAGCCGACTGTTATCAGAAACCACGGTTGGGGCAGACTGGGCCTGTTGGCTGCCTGTCTGGCGCTGGTACTCTGTACCGGTATCGTTGCCAATGTCATCCGAAGCAATGCGTCCGTGGGCACCTTTACAATGGATGTGAACCCCGGCGTGGAATACACCGTGGCAAGAAACGGCACGGTAAAACAAGTCCGCTGTCTGAATAGCGATGCGGAAAACGCACTCCATGATGTCGTACTGGAAAAGCAAAGCATTGAGACCGCACTGACGCGCACGGTTGCCGCCTATGAAGCCGACGGCTATATCCAAGACGGCAATGCCACCGTTTTGATTTCCTTTGATTCACAGCTGAATGCGGACACAGAACGAAAAACTGTTCTCTCCGCGGAAATTCAGGAAGCGCTGGAGCCGATCGAAGCTGTCGGCACGCTGATTTTTCACGCTCCTTCGGAGGATCAATCTGATGCAGCGAAAAACGCCGAAATCGCAAAGCTTGCGGAGAAATTCCATGTTTCCTCCGGAAAGGCTGACTGGATTCTTAACGCGGCAGACAAAACCGGTCTGCCGACAGAGGATGTTGCCCGCATGCCGCTGGATGAACTGCTGAAGCTTCAGCAGGCTGAGAGCGTTGCTTCGTACACATCAGAAGGCGACACATTGGTAGCGGATGAGGCAGAAGGCAGCACCTTGCAAACTGATCCCGCGAAGTTCATCTCTTTAGAGGAAGCAAAAAAGATCGCGCTCAAAGATGCCAAACTGAACGAAGCTGCGCAGAAGATTGTATTTACCAGAGAGGAGCTTAGCCGTAATCAGGGCAAGCCATGCTATTTCCTCGAATTCTATACCGGAACAAACAGCTACTTCTATCAAATTGACGCAAAGACCGGCCGTATCCTCTTCGCAAACAAATACATCCTGCTTACCACCGCGAAGAAGATCGCGATTGACGATGCAGGTTGTAAGAACAGGGTCACCTTCACTGAGGAAACATTGGTAGACGGCGGCATCAAAAGCCCTTACTACCGCCTTGTCTTTGCTGACACGCAGATCCAGTGGACTTACCGCATTGACGCGGTGCTGGGCATTGTGATTGAAAAAAAGCAAAAAGAGATCGCTGCCTCGGCACCTGATCCCGCGAAGTTCA
Source organism: uncultured Eubacteriales bacterium (assembly GCA_900551415.1). GTDB lineage: Bacteria > Bacillota > Clostridia > Peptostreptococcales > Anaerovoracaceae > CAG-238. The sequence goes on along the minus strand of URWB01000063.1, from coordinate 12,165 downwards.
TCTCTTTAGAGGATGCGAGGAAGATCGCGCTCACTGATGCCGCTCTGCATGATGCGGCTCAGAAGATTGTTTTCACCAGGGAGGAGCTCAGCCGTAATCAAGGCAAGCCATGCTACATTCTGGAGTTCCATACCGACAAATGCGCATATTCCTACAAAATTGACGCGGTATCCGGAGATATAATCGAAAAAAACACTGCATGGCTTTCTCGTCAAGAGTCCGAGAGGACTTCAAGCGCATCTCAAGATTCTGATTCTAAGCAGCGCCGTGCAATCTAATCTGCACGCTATGAAACTGTGGCAATCTTTATGTAAGCATGAAACCTGATGAGACTGTTTCAAATTTTGTGCAAACTTGAAAAACCGAGATAAGATCAGTAAATCGTTGTGAATGGGCAGGGCCGATTTTTCGGACCCTGCCCATTGGATTATTGCAAATATCTTGCGTCTTCGAGTGCCGTAAGAAGCACTTTCCATGTTCTTTGTACAGAAGAAATGCTCAAATGCTCTTGCGGAGTATGAACATCCCCCATCGTCGGACCGATGGATACACAGTCCAGATTTGGAATGCCGGCTGCAAAAATGCCGCACTCCATCCCGGCATGAACGGCTTCCGCCGAAGCTTTGATTCCGCAAACCTTTTGATAAGCATTGATCAAGGTTTCTTTTAACCGTGAATCGGGCTGGTAGCTCCAACCCGGATAATCTCCCTCCAAAGCGGCGCTGCCGCCTGTCAGCACTACAATCCGCATGATTTTTTCTGCCAGCATCATTTTTTTTGTTTCCATACAGCTGCGAATACTGCTTGTAAAGGTAAATGCCGATTCCTGAAGGGATGCAGCGCCTAAATTACAGGAGGTCTGCACCAATCCGGGCATTTCCGCGCTCATTTCCTGCATTCCGTCCGGCAAGATCAGAAGCAACGATATCATGCGTGCCGCAGAAGCTTCGTCCAAAACGGAAAAGCATCCGCTTTCAGATAATTTCAGGTTTACGGAAATATCCGGGTCTGAAGCGTGATATTCCTTGCGAAAGATGGCTTCCATTTGCTTTATATGCTCCTCGCATTCCGTAAGTCTGCTTTTTTCAATCAAAATCTCCGCTTCTGCATGAGAAGCAATCGCATTCACACGACTGCCGCCGCAGTATTCGGCGATTCCCAGCGGCAGTTCGTTTTGAAGCCTGAAGAGAAGTCTGCCCATAAGGATGTTTGCATTGGCTCTGCCTTTATCAATTTCAACACCGGAATGTCCGCCGCGCAGATGCGCGACTGTCAAGGTAAGCCGGCAGCCTTCTTTCTCTTCCCGCAGAACCGGGAGATTGCACACAACACTCATCCCGCAGCCTTGTCTTTCATCAATTTCTGTTCCTGAAATCATGGATGCCGACTTTTTTATCTATGTTTCACCCTTCACGCATATCAGCATAGCATGTGCTGCTGCGAAAAGCAATCTTCTCCGCGCAAAAATAGCAGCACTGGGACGAATCGTCAATTTATGGGCTAAGCTGCCGCAGTCTGTGTATCTGTCTGCCTTCTCTTTCGGATTTCCCCTTAATTTTCACAACATGATCACAGCAGGCATCGATGAATTCGCTATCATGCGTGATTACCAAAACGGTTCTGCCGCTTCTTGCTGCCTTTTTCAGTTTCTCCGCAATCAGCCGCATGTTCTTTCCATCAAGACCACTGGTTGGTTCGTCAAGGATCAGAATCCCGCGCTCCGAAAAAATAGCGCAGGCTATGGCCAGGCGCTGCTTTTGACCGCCGGACATGGCCGATGGGTGTGTATCCCTATACGCATAAAGCCCGAACTCCTTCAGCAGATGCGCGGCGCGCTCTTTTCTGTTTTCTGTAAAGTTGCTCTGCAGCAACAGTTCCTCCCATACGCTCGCTGTAAAAAACTGCGTTCCCGTATCATTCCCGCAGTAATAGATTTCTCTCAGGCGGCCTGCCGGTCTTGTGTTTTTACCCTCTAGCAGGATTTGTCCCCTTGTCTGCTTTACCAGCCCGCAGAGAATCTGCGCAAGCGTGGTTTTTCCCGCGCCGTTTTGTCCCGTTATCGCGGTTATTTTGCCTTTGGGAAAGGATAGCGAAACTTCATCCAAAATAGTTTCTTTGCGTATTTTCTTTGAGACCCCTGCTGCCTTTAAAACAGACGAACTTTCGTCCGGCACGGAAGGAAGAGAAGCTTGCTTTCTCCTATGCGGCGCGCGCAGGCCCATACGAAGCATATCCGGCTCCGGCAGAAGAAGTAAGTCCTTTGGGGCATATGCGTTCTCTATTTTTCCGTCCCGCAGATACAAAAACCGGTCCGCGATCTCCATGAGCCAGTCGATCCGGTGCTCCGCGATGAGCAGGGTATATCCCTGCGCCTTTAATTCTTTCAGCGTTCGCGCGAGCTGTCTTGTTCCTGCGGCATCGAGGTTGGCGGTCGGCTCGTCGCACACAAAAACCTTTGGTTTCATAGCATATACAGAAGCAATAGCCGTCCGCTGCTTTTCTCCGCTTGAAACGGCATCGAGCGGTCTGTCTCTCAAATAAGAAAGCGTCATTTCTTCTATGGCATTGTCTGTCCGCGTCCGAATCTCCTGACTGGATAATCCGTAGTTCTCGCAGGCAAAAGCGACTTCGCCCGCAAGCTCGGAGGAAAAGAACTGACTTTTCGGATCCTGAAAAACGCTTCCCGCCAGTCTCCCGATCTCCCATGTGGAAAGACCGGATATCTCTTTGCCGTCAATCCTCACGCTTCCGCTGAAAACTCCGGGATAATAAGACGGCGCAAGTCCATTGACGAGCCTTGTTACAGTGGTCTTTCCGCATCCGGAGATTCCTGTCAGCACGACACACTCGCCGCTCTTTACCAAAAAGGAGATGTCGGACACGCCTCTGCCTGAATTCTCATATCGAAAAGCGGTGTTCGAAAACTCTATCATATCATGCCCCTTTCCAGAATCAAATAGGATGCCGTGGCCAGTGTCCATGCGGCAGCCACGATGTATTCCCGTAGCTTGATCTTTTTCTCATAATAGCTGCCGCGCGCGCCCGGGTGCTCCGCTCCTCTTGCAACGGCGGAAACAGACAGCTGATCCGCAAGCTGCAATGTTCTGAGTAGAAACGGCGTCATGACATATTCCATGCTCCGTATGGGATGTACCAGCAGCTGCCCTGTCCTAGTCAGCCCTCTGTTTTTCATCGACCTGCCCACACTCCTCAGCTCCGCCCGCATGGTCGGAAAGAAGCGAAAAAGGACAAGAAGCCCGAGAATGACAGATGTGGGCATGTGGACACGAGAAAAAAAGGCAGAGAGCATTCCCGGTGGGGTCGTAATCAGATCCCATGACATCATAAATATCGGCGACAGCTTCCAAAACATCAAAACATAGAATTCTGAGAAGATTGGCATATGCAGTCCATGAAAGCGGATGCCATACAGCAGCAGTGCCAGCACCAGGTAAAAGCATCCATACGATACGGCAAGACGAAAGTGCTGCTGCAAGAGAAGATAAAGAAACGCCCAGCCGGTCATGATACAGGTGAGAAGCACGTCATTACCCAGATTCACTCCTACAAACACGCACAGCAGTGCCCACAGTTTGACCGGTACCGCAAAGGACGCATCCGCTCTCATAGAACACCAGCCTTCTTAAAATGTCTGTGGATCAGACGTTTGCCGAGCATGCAGCCTAAAAAACCCATCAGCGTGGTAAACAGCAGAATAAAGACAATCCAGCTGTATGCGGTGTAGTAATGCACATAGGACTCGATGTAACTCTGTTCCATGCCGCTTGAAATCGCGAAATCGTAGTAGGTATCCCAAAAGAACCAGATGGGCAGCAGATTGATCCCGTTGTACAAAAAGCTTGCCACCGTCCATGAGGCCGTCATGCGATTAGAATTATCACAGGAGCCCTGTTTCCACAGAATCGCCTCACAGAGAAAGCCCACGACGATAAAATAGGGAAGCAAAAACCAGTTGCCCATCAGGAAAAAAATTGCGCCGAGAAGCGTCATATAGATCAATGTCACAAACCGCTTTCCGATCCGGCTGACCATAAGCATGTAGACCGGCGCGCAGAGAAAAGCGGCAATCCCTACGGACAGTACCATGCTTACAAAATCGTTGACCATACAAACCATATTCACAAGAAGCTGTATCACAATCAGCACCGCCGAAAGCAGTACCGTCGTAATGACATCTTTGACAGACCATTTCTTTATTTCTTTCATAAACTCCTCCATATTCTCTGATTCTTTTTTTCTAAAATAATATGCGGCATACCATTTCCGGTGTTGTTTTGCTACGCCATCCACTCCAAGCTCTCACTTTGCAGCTGCGCCATGTGACGGAACAGGCCGTTCTTTTCCAGCAGATCAGCAGGTCTTCCTATCTCTGTCACACGCCCGCCGGAAAGCAGAACAATCTGGTCCGCATGCATGACAGTGCGCATGCGGTGGGCGATGATGAGCACCGTCTTATCCCGAATGAGTCCGGACAACGCCGCCTGCACCGCTGTCTCGTTTTCCACATCCAGCGAGGCGGTTGCCTCGTCCAGCAGAATCACCGGCGCGTCCTTCAAAATGGCGCGGGCAATGGAGATGCGCTGCCGTTCGCCGCCGGAGAGTCGTGATCCGTTTTCTCCGATCAGTGTATGATAGCCGTCCGGAAGTCCCGAGATGAAAGCGTCGCACTGCGCCGCCTTCGCTGCAGCAAGAACCTCCGCATCGGTGGCTCCCCGTCTGCCGATGCGGATATTTTCCATCACGGTATCGGCAAAGAGTACCACATCCTGAAATACGATGGCATACTTTTCAAGCAGTGTCTCTGCGTCCACTGTGGAAACGTCCACGCCGCCCAGCCGCCGGGTCCCAGAAGCGGGCTGCCAGCTTGGCCGCCGTGGATTTGCCGCCGCCGGAGGGGCCTACCAGCGCCGTCACCTGCCCCTGCTTTGCCGTAAAGGAAACATCTTTGAGCACATCCTCGTTTTCTCTGTAGGCAAAGGTCACATGCTCAAAGCTGATGTCATAACCGTCGGGACGGTACTTGGTGAGGCCGGTCATGCGTTTTTCATTCTCGATCTCCTTCATGCGCTCGATGCGTACCTCGCAGGCGAATACCGCAGCCATGTTGGCAAACATGGAGCCGATAGGATCATAAATCCGTGTAGCGGCGATGAGAAAGAGCAGGAACGGGATCATCGTCAAACTGCCGCTGCTTATCAGAATCACGCCTGTGAGGACGGTTGTGGCAATGCCTAGTTTTAAGAAGGACTGTGCCGCCGTAATCACAGAACCGGTGAACAGTTCGCCGCGGATGTTGTCTCGTTCCGCCTCATCCAGCTTGTGGTTCAGTTCGGCAAGATACATTTCTTTTCGGTTGCACGCCTTAATCTCCGGGGCACACTCCAGCACCTCCTGCATGGCATCGGTTGCCGCGCGGCGGGTAGTGAGCCCTTTTTTTATATGCCGCTTTTCCAATCGCCGGCAGAGATAGACCGCAAGGAGAGAGACCGGCACCACCCACAAGAGCGCGAGCGCCATCCGCCAGTCATAGATCAGCATACCGGCGGCAACCATGGTCGTGGAGATCAGCGCGCCGTACATGGCGGGATAAAAGTGGGAAAACGCCTTTTCCAGTGTCTCCGTATCTGCCATGATGGTGGTGGTAAGGTCGGTCAGATCCCGTTTTCCGAAGAAAGAAAGCGGAAGCCGGCGCAATACCTCGGCTATCCGGATGCGTCGGTTGGCACTCTCTCGATAGGTCGCGTCGTATAAGGCTCTGTACTGGATCAGAAAGGTCACAAAAAGCGCAAGAAGCGCAAGGATGCCTGTCATGATAAAGCGTGTAAGTCCCGCCCTTGGATTTGTTCCGTCTGTCAACGCTTGCGTGATGCCGGAGAGTGCCGCGGCAAGCACGCCCACGGGCAGCATTTTGCTGATGTTTACCAATACAGACCAGAACACTGCAGCCACATAGTCTTTCGCGCCCTTCTCCGTCATAGCATATTTTTTACTGATACGTTTGATCATTCTTCACCTCCTACTTTCCACTGCGCGGCGCTCTGGTATTCCTCCCACATGGAGGCATAGACGCCGCCCTTTTCAATCAGCTCGTCGTGTTTCCCTTCCTCGGCAACGACACCTTTTTTGATAACCAGAATCCGATCCATCCTGCGTACTGTGGACAGACGGTGGGCAATCATCAAAACAGTCTTTCCCTTCATCAGTACCTCGAAAGCTTTCTGTATCTTCACCTCGTTCTCGGGGTCGGCAAAAGAGCTGGCTTCATCCAGTACCACGATAGGCGCGTCTTTCAGGATCGCACGCGCCAGCGCGATGCGCTGCATCTCGCCGCCGGAAAGATAAACGCCCTTTGCACCGATCACAGCATCAAGCCCGCCCGGAATCTTTTCAAGAATGTCGCCGCACTGCGCCAGCTGCGCCGCCTGCAGGATCTCCTCCTCCGTGGCATTCGGTCTGGCGGCACGGATGTTGTCGCGGATGCTTTTTTTGAACAGGTGGACTTCCTGAAAAACGAAGGAAATCTGTTCCATCAGCTCAGCGGCAGGGATGCTTCGCACATCCTGTCCACCCACCAATACGGCGCCTTCCTGCACGTCAAAGAAGCGCGGAATCAGCCTTGCGATGGTGGACTTGCCGCCGCCCGACGGGCCAACCAGTGCGTAAGCAGCGCCTTGTGGCAGATGAAAGCGAACGTTCATAAGCGCCGGTCTGGCAGCACCGTCATAGGTAAAGGTGACATTGTCAAAGGAAATACTGCTGTCTGCAGGGCTTTTTCTGCCGGCTGGTGCCGGCTCGGGAAGCGGCGATTCCTTCAGGATCGCCTCTAACTTCTTCACCGCTTCGGCGGCCTCCATATTTGCGTTGACCGCATACATCAGCCGCTCCATCATGAAGGCGAGCTGAGGCGCGAAGAAAATATAGAATACCAGGTCGGCCAGCACTGCCCACCCATTTGCCGCACCGCCGATGAGAAGCATCCCCAGTGGCATCAGAAGCAGAAACATGGAATTCATAACCACCGTAAACAAGGTGTAGGGCATGCGGCACGTCATGGAATAGCTGCTGGCAAGGTCGCGGTAGCTGAGGATTGCATCATGAAAGTTCTTGAAGGAGAACACCGTCTGTTGAAATACCTTCACCACCGGAATCCCTCGGACATACTCTGTGGCTTCAGCGGAAATGCGTTCTCCTGCCCTCTGGTATTCCTCAAAGAATTTCATACTGGTGCCTGTCATCATGCTCATCAAAAGCAGCAAACCGATGAGCATAGGAATCAAGCAAGCAAGCCCCATGCGCCAGTCAAAGACAAAGAGCAGCCCCACCGCCAGCACCGGTGTTACGATTCCTCCCACCGCGTCGGGAATGGTGTGTGCCAGCAGCGTCTCAGTCATCGCAGCGTTATCGTCAATCTGCTTGCGCAGCCTCCCTGTGAGATTGGCGTTAAAATACCCCAAAGGCAGCTCCACCAAGTGGGCAACCGCCATTTTTCGCATATTCGTTGCCACACGGAAAGCCGCAAGGTGCGTACACATGAGTCCGGCAAAGTAGCTTCCGGCACTCAGGATTGCCGCGATCAGGGCGTACCAGCCATAGCGTGCAAGCCCTTCCGGGACACCACCCTCCGGAGTGAGAATGCCCCTGGCGGCGTACCAGACAAAGACATACGGGAATATCCCGATCGCCGCCGAAACGCCGGACAGCCCGCAGCCCAGCAGGGACAGTTTCTGATATCCGCCGGCGTATTCCAACAGCCTGCCCAGCACCGGCGACTGTTTTGCTTTTTTCTGTTTGTTCATATTTCGTGATCCTTTCTGAAAAATGTAGTGCGATGTGAGACTTTCGTCATGGAGATAGATTTCATCAGTTAGCATATGCTAACTGATGGCTATTTTTTTAAGGCTCAAACGAGCCTTAAAAACCTGCGCAGCGCTTTCTCTCCGCGTATATCATCATACCATGTGCCGCCGTGAAAAGCAATTTTTTTCATGCGAAAAAGATCCTGCAGGGACGAATGATCATTTTATGGGATAACTGCCGCACTTTCATTTCCTGCTTAACAGAGAGCGTTTCAAAGTTTTGAAGCTTTTTCTTACGTTTCGCTTGCGAAATGATCTCTTTCTTCCGAGCTTTTGCTTTGTGGTTTTTTGGTAAATAATCCTTTCCCCTTTTGTCAGATGAGGAAGAAATCCTCCCACGCCATGCGCAGAGCCTGTGGGAACGTAAACTTGCCGCTGACTGTGACTGTTCCCTCCGGGATGCCTTCCACGCGGACGCGGTAACAGCTTTCCGCCGATAAATGGGTAAACACGCACCACGCGCTGCTGCCGCTGATATCGGCGGTCATGATTGGCTCCTCTGCGTTCTGTCCGCTTTGCTCTTCTGCCTTATACAGCACCACCTTTCCGGAAACTGCGGCTTCCGTCTGCACATGCACGGCAAGCCGAGAGGCCGCGGCATGCAGCCGGTATGTTTCGATTTGACGGACATCTGTTTCCAGCTCTCCGGTCTTTGAATCCCAACTTCCGGCTTCTGCAATCATTTCGGGCGTGCCGTTTTGGTACGCCATCAGCTTGACCGCCTGCCATGTTACCGACAGCATCAATGCCAGCAGCAGGATCACGACAGGCAGCAGGACGCGCACCAAAGTTCTCCGGCGTCGGATTTTGTCCGCGTAGGCGATGATCGGTAAGGTTTGCTCCGTGCCTCCTTCTTCCGGCGTTTCTCCCTGCTCCGGGAGAAAATCACTTCTTTTCATACGTTCCCATTTTTCGCGGCACTTCTGACACTCGCCAAGATGTTCCGTAAGGAGTGCGCCGCTCTCCTCTGAGCAGCAGCCGTCCACATATAACGGCAGTAGATCCCCTGCCACGCCACAACTAATTTTCATGTTCTTCCTCCATTTTCTGTATCAATGTTTCCTTTGCCCGATAAAAGGTGACCCTTGCCCAGCCTTCGGTTTTGGAGAAGATTCCCGCGATTTCCCGATAGCTTAGATTGCCCAGAACCCGTAGAGTAAAGACTTCCCGATACGGCTCCTTCAGGGTATGCAGCGTCCGGTGGATCTGCATCACCTGCTCTTTTTCGCACAGCCTGTCCGTAAAATGTGCCCCGTCCGCAAGTTCAAAAGCGATTTCAAGCGCCGTCTGCCTGCTCCTTTTCTTTTGTTCCGTTAAATAGGCGTTCCTTGCGATTTGGCACAGCCATGTTGTCACTTTGCATTCGCCCCGAAAGCGATCGATATGTAAAAACGCACGATAAAAGGTTTCGGCGGTCAATTCCTCTGCCAGATGGTCATCGCGGCAAAGCGCCAAAAGATAACGGTATACCGTTTCCTGATTCTGTTGACAAAGCTTCTCAAATTCGTTCATGCGCTTCTCCTTTTATTCATTAGAGTCACAAAAAGCGAAAACGTTACAAAAATCAGAAATATTTGAAAAAATCTTCCCGCTGTGCTTTAAACCGGTAAGACGATTCTCATCGGCTGTTTCTCAAATTTTGAATCCACAGAAAAAGTCCGCTGAGCAGCAGCGGCAAATAAAAGCTCGCGAAACGGCTGAGCAGCATAGCGCTTTGTAAATAGCCGCCGGAAAAGATCGAGGCAAAAAGCAGCAGAAATCCACCTTCTCCCGCGCCCGCGCCGCCCGGAAGCGGAATCACGGACACGAACAGGAAAAGAACGGCCTGTATGGAAAGCATTTGCGGAAGGCTGACCTGCTGCATGCCGAGACTCAAAGAAACCCAGTAAGGAATGGAATGCAGGGCGGCAAGCTGCAGCAGGGATGTGAGAAAGAGCAGCACGGCTTCTCCGGGCATATCACGCAGGCAGGCGGCACAGTTTTGGTAGTCTTCTACCCATCTGCCTGTCGCTGCGCGCAGACGCGCGGCTTTGCAAGCACGCAGTTTTTGCAGCAAGCCGGCAATCAGAGCGCTTGCCCGCGTAAGAAGGCGTGGGGACAGGATCGCGCACAGAAGCAGGGCCAGCAGACTAAGATTAACGGCAAAGCCAAGCAGGAGGAAGGTGCCCGCAAAACCGGAAGTTTGCAGGATAAGAGCATGAAACCGCAGCAAACCGATGGCCGCGATGGTGACAGCCGCCGCTTGGAAGGAAGCCAGTTCCATAGCTAAAGCAGCAGCGCCGCGCGCTGCCGAAATACCGTCTTTGTGCATGTGATAGAGCTGCATGGGCTGACCGCCGGAGGCAAAGGGCGTGATGCCGCTGAAGAAAAACCCGGTCAACGCGTAAGGAAGCGCCTGCTTGCTGAAACGAACGCGCGCCCTTTTGCTGTCAGAAAGCACTGTTTCCGCGCACGTTTGTGGTGAGCGTCCGGTCAGGCGCAAGCAGCGCTGCAGGTTGGCCGCTTCGCAGAGCACAAAGACGACCATGCAGCCGATGGCCGCGGCTAACGCGGAAGGGCTGCAGGTTCGCAGACAGTCGAAAATTTGCGTGAGGCTGCTTTCGCGCAAAATAATCCAGAAAGTGAGAGCGACTAGCAGCGGGAACAGGAAATAACGCGTCTTTTTCATCTTCCGCACCCCTCACTTCTCTCAGCTTGGATTGACAAACCGCATGGAAACTCTGCGTTCTGTGCCTGCTGCGCATACCGACAGCCAGCGCTTTGCTGCAGATACAGCTTGTCTATGGTGTCAAACTGCCACCCTTCGGCGATCCAAAGCGGCAAAAGTTCGCGAAGTGCCTCGATGGTTCTCGCAGGTGCGTGTCTGCGGCCGCGGCCGTCATGCAGGCAGATGATCTTATCCGGTGCAGCCTGCGCGCGAAGGCAGGCCGCGATCCGGCCGGCACTGCGAAAAGCCTTCCAATCCCCTGCCATTACATCCCAGTGAACAATCTGCAAACGGTATTTTTCCGCAAGCTCCCTGGTATGCCGGGTGGTATGTCCCCAAGGCGGGCGGTAAAATCGCGTAGAAATTCCGAGATCATGAAGAATTGTCAGTGATTTTTGGAAATCCCGCGCCGCATAAGCAGGTGTCATCAAATAAGCGCTGACGTGCGCGGCGGAATGCAGACCGATCAAATGACCGGCGCATCGCATTTTCTTCATGATGCGCGGATTCTTCTCCGCGGATTTCGCGACAACAAAAAAAGATGCACGAATCTGATGCGCCGCGAGCAAATCAAGCAGGGTGTCAGTGTAATTCGGACTTGGACCATCGTCAAAACTTAAAAAAAGCCGTCGAGGTATGCGCTTTCTCTCGTTAGCGTTACAGTGCAACATTATAGTTTTTTCCCTCCTCTTTGTAATAGTCGAGCGGACAAAAAGAATCAAAGCTTTGCGACAGCCCTTGCATGCGCGTCCGGCATTGCCGCAATGCGAGCGGGCTGGAAAGCAGTGTGCTCATGCGATTAAGAATTTCGTCAGCCTTCGCGTCGCTGAGTGCTTTCTTCGCACTTCCGCATCCCCAAATGACCGTACCAAACCCTGCTGTCTCAATAAACTGCGCGTTTCCGATTTCTTGCTCTAAAAGCGGGTCAATCACAAAGAGCGGAAGGCGCGCCGCGATTGCCTCGAAGGTAGAAATGCCGCCGGGCTTTGTGATCAAGAGATCCGCGCGCTGCATATAGTCGCAGACATTATCAACAAAGCCGAGTGCCTGTATCTGCGGAAAATGTCGCTGCAGATATTTTCGCAGCCTGTGGTTATTCCCTGTAATGACTGTAATCTCCCAATCGCTGCGTTCCTGCATGCGGAGAAGTATTTTTTCGTGGAGCGGCAAAAGTCCAAAACCGCCGCCCATCAGCAAGAGTCGTTTTTTCGCGGCGTCCGCACACGAAATTTGAGATTTCTTTTGACTGCTCTCGCAAAAAGCAGACAGAACCGGAATACCGCAGACAGTGATACTTTCGGCAGGAACTCCTTGAAAGAGCAGGGCTTCCTTCGTGGAACGCGCGCCGACAAAATAACGATCGCAAGCATCTGCGTACCATTCCTTGTGGAATGGAATATCTGTAATATAGGTATAAAGCGGAAGCTGACATCCGCTAATCTGTTTATACGCGGCGAAATACTGCGTGCAGATCGGCAATACGGAGATAATAAGATCAGCCTTTGTTTCCGCGAGCAAACGATGAATTTTGCGGCAGGAGGCTTTTTTAAGCGGGGCCGCGCCGGTTCGCTCAACGGCTTT
>URWB01000062.1 GCA_900551415.1 uncultured Eubacteriales bacterium | reverse complement strand
CTGGTGCTTTTAAACACCGTTCCGCTTCCGGATGAAAAGAAAATTGAAAAAATGAAATTCCTGTCCGTCGCGCCTCTGTTCGCGGAGGCGATGACCCGAGTCTTCACCAACGGCTCCATCAGCGTTCTGTTCGACTAGACAGAACGCGCGGCGCGCGAAAACAGGAAGAGAAAGGAACTTGTTATTTACGATGTATATTATCGCAGGTCTGGGCAATCCCGGCAAAAAATACGAAAATACGAGACATAATATGGGCTTTCTCGCGGTAGATCTGCTGGCAGAGAAATACGGGATCCGTATCGACAAAATCAAATTTAAGGCTTTGGTCGGCGAGGGCAGAATCGCCGGCCAAAAAGTCCTTTTGGTGAAACCGCAGACCTATATGAATCTCAGCGGACAATCCATCGTGGAGGTAATGAATTTTTACAAGGTGGAGATCGAAAATCTGATCGTCATTTATGATGACATTGATATCCCGACAGGAACCATTCGCCTTCGCAAAAAAGGCAGCGCCGGTACACACAACGGTATGCGCAACATCGTCTATCTTTTGGGTGACGATGGGTTTCCGCGTATTCGCGTTGGTATCGGGAGAACAGACGGCAAGCAGCCTGACTTGATTCATTATGTCACGAGCGGTGTTTCCAAGGAAGAGGTCGCGCCTCTGGAGGAAGCGTTGACCAAGGCAGCCGAAAGCGCGGCCTGTATTGTTGAGCATGGCATAGAAAAAGCCATGAACGCATACAATACCAAGGCTAAGAAACCGAAGCGCGATTCGGAAGCCGAAAAAACCGTACCGTTGGGGGCGGACGCACGAACCGCGGAGGGGGAGGTAAAGAGCCATGATTAATGTTACGGGTGTCTCCGAAAGCCGGGTGGCGCCGGCAGCCGCCTATTACGCGAATCAAAAAGATCAAAGCATCATCATCGTTTCCACAGATGTGAGAGCAAAGAGACTTGCTTCAGATCTTTCTTTTTTTGTACAGGACAAGGAAATCATTACCCTGCCGGAGGAAGAACAATTCCTGCTGCGCTATGCGGCCAAAAATCAAGATCACATGCTTACCCGCCTGCGAGCGCTCAAGGCGCTGCGTACCGGTCAGCCTGTGGTCGTCATCGCGCCTGCTTCCGCTGCCGTCAAAAAAATCGCGCCGCACAGCAGCTTCGAAAAATCCTCGTTCCGACTGCGTCTTGGGGAAGAAGTCGATTTGGACAAAATCAAAGGCAAGCTGGTGGCGCTGGGCTATGAACGCAGGGAAATGATCGACGCGCGCGGGCAGTTCAGCGTGCGCGGCGGAATCCTGGATATCTACACGCCGGATGGCGAAACCCCTTATCGCATCGAGTTTTTTGGCGCGGAGGTAGATTCTATTCGCGCCTTTGATATCGACAGCCAGCGTTCTTTGGAAACTCTGCAGTCTGTCGAAATCTATCCGGCAGAGGAAATCCTCAGCGAACGTGAGATTTTTCAAAGCGCCGAGCAAAAAATCGGCAAAGCCTACCGTGAGGCTGCGAAAAAAGCCGCGGTGACCAGTGAGGAACTCTCCGAAAAAATTCGGGCGACCGGAGAGGAACTGCGCGAATATGCCGCGCATGCCGCGAACCTGCAGCTTTTAGAGAACTACATTCACTATTTTTACAATCATACAGAATATCTATGGGATTATATGGATGATGGCTGCGTGATGATCGATGATCCGGAGCGCGTCGAAGAAACACTGCAGCTGCGGACGGAGGAATTGCGAGAGGACTTCGGCGTCATGCTCGAACGTGGGCAGGTCATTGCCGAAGACGCGGCAGTCATCACAGACAAAACAGATTTTCGCAAGGTCTACAGCAAACCGGGCACCGTCGTGTTTACGCCTTTTCCGAAGCGCGTCGCGGGGGTGGACAGCTTTGATCGGGTATACAATCTGCAGAGCAGGCAGGTTTTGACCTTCCATGGTAAGATGAACGTGCTGGAAAGCGAACTGAAGGCTTATGTCAAGAAGGGTTATCGTGTCACGATCGTCTGCTCGTCACAGGAACGGCTGGAGAATCTGCGCGAGTTCGCGGAGCGGATCGGTCTTTTGGAAAAACTGAACTTCGCACAGGGAAGTCTGACTGCGGGCATCGACCTTCCGACGGAGAAGGTCTGCTATATCAGCGAAAGCGATATCTTTGAAACACGTAAAAAGACCCGACGCAAAAAATACAAGGATAAAGGACAGAAGCTGCAGTCCTTCGCCGATATGCGCGAGGGCGATTTCGTCGTGCATGAGAACCATGGCATCGGTAAGTTTGTCGGCATTGAACAGCTTATGGTGCAGGGGGAAAAGAAGGACTATATCAAAATCAAATATGCGGGCAACGATATGCTGTACGTTCCGGTGGAGCAGATGGATATCGTGCAAAAATACATCGGTTCTGACGGCGGCGCGCCGCGTATCAACAAGTTGTCCGGCGGTGAATGGAAGGCGACGAAGGCGAAGGCCAAGGCCGCGATTGCGGTCATGGCGAAGGATTTGATCGATCTGTACGCGGCACGGAGCATGAAACCGGGGCACAGCTTCGGTAAGGATACAGTCTGGCAGAAGGAGTTTGAGGATGCCTTCCCTTATGAGGAAACCGGCGATCAGCTGCGCGCGATCGAGGAAATCAAGCAGGACATGGAAAAGCCTTTTTCGATGGATCGTCTGCTTTGCGGAGATGTGGGCTTTGGCAAGACCGAGGTCGCCGCGCGGGCACTGTTCAAATGCGTGGCAGACGGTATGCAGGCCGCGGTACTGGTGCCGACGACAATTTTGGCCAATCAGCATTACTACACCCTAAAGGAACGCTTTGAACATTTTCCGTTCAAAGTCGAGGTTTTGTCACGATTCCGAACGCCGGCGCAGCAGGAACAGATTATTACCGAGCTTCAAAAGGGAAATATCGATTTGGTAATCGGCACGCACAGGTTGCTTTCTAAGGATGTTAAATTCAAAAATCTGGGGCTGCTGGTCATCGATGAGGAACAGCGCTTCGGTGTCGAAGCCAAGGAAACCATCAAAAAAATGAAAAACAATGTCGACGTGCTGACGCTTTCGGCTACGCCGATTCCGAGGACGCTGAATATGTCTCTGACCGGCATCAAGGACATGAGTCTGATTGAGGAAGCGCCGGAGGAACGCTATCCGGTGCAGACCTATGTTTTGGAACAGGATGATCACCTGCTGCGTGATGTCATCGAGCGTGAACTTGGGCGCGGAGGGCAGGTCTTTGTGGTATTTAACCGAGTCAAGGGCATTCAGCAGATCGCGGCGAAAATCGAGGCACTGGTGCCGGACGCTGTGGTCGGCGTCGGACATGGGCAGATGAACGAACACGCTTTGGAAAACGTCATGCTGGATTTTATCGAAGGGCACAGCAATGTGCTGGTCGCGACAACGATTGTCGAGTCCGGCCTGGATATCCCGAACGCCAACACGATGATCGTACTGGATGCCGACCATTACGGACTGTCACAGCTTTATCAGCTGCGCGGCAGAGTCGGGCGTTCCAATCGGCTGGCTTACGCGTATCTGATGTACCAAAAGGACAAGGTACTGACGGAGGTGGCGGAGAAACGCCTGAAGGCGATTCGCGAATTCACAGAATTTGGCGCCGGCTTTAAAGTCGCCATGCGGGATCTGGAAATTCGCGGCGCTGGTAATCTCTTGGGGACCGCGCAGTCCGGCCATATGATGAATGTAGGCTATGAGCTTTACTGCAAGATGGTGGATGACGCGATACGCGCGCTGCAGGGCGAAATCGTCAATGAACGCAAAGAGGAAACATCTGTGGAGATTCCGCTTTCCGCCTATATTCCGGAAACCTACATCGAAAACGAAACGCTCAAGCTTTCGATGTACAAAAAAATCGCTTCCGTCAGAACCTACGAGGATGAAGATGAAATCCTCGATGAGCTGCTCGACCGCTTCGGGGATGTGCCGCAGCCGGCCGTCAACCTGGTGCGGATCGCGCACGCCAGATATCTCGCGGAAACTTTGTCTGTGACACGCATCTATCAGGAAAAAACAGAAACCGCGCCCGGCGGGCGCGCGCGGACACCGAAGACTTTGACCTGCAGACCAGCCGCGCAGGAAACGATGCGCATGGTGTTTCAGTTTGCCGAGACGAATCCGCTTAGCGGCTACGCGCTGTTCAATCTGACCGAGCGCTTCGGACAGAAGGTATTCGTGCACGGCGGCGTGGAGCCATTTATCCGCCTGTCGACCGACCGCAAAAATCTGATGAAGGATGTGCTCAGTCTGCTGGAGCTTCTGAATGAGAGTAAAAAGAGCGCGTCAAGATAACAGCGCGCATAGCGAAATCGAAATTTCTATGCGCGCGTGGCACTTGTGCGTGCGCACCGCTTTGTCAGGTGTGTTTGTCGTGATTCCGGAAATATCGCACAGCGATATTTCCTGCATCGTAAAAAAACCGAAAGCCCGCGGGAAACGATTTCCGCGGGCCTCGGTTTTTTTGGAGCCTTCCTTGACCAATTAACTTTCCATCTGTTTAGCTAAAAAAGACGCGCCGACCTCGGCAATCTTCAGCTCGGTGTCCCCCAAGGCAGCATGTTCCTTCGGCAAGATAGTAATGGAACCGATTGGGTCGCCCTGGGAAATAATGGGGACCACGATCTTCGCGTCGTTTAAGTAGCGGTTCTTGCTCTGGATGATGCGATCCAGTTCATTGTCTACTTTTTTGTCTAAAAAATCTTTTTTGGCGGAACCGCACGCGGCAATCACCTGGTCGGTATCCGAAACGATGATGGTCGCGCCGAGAACGCGCGCGGCGCTTTCCGCGTATTCATCGGCAAACTGTCCGAGCTCGCTGATCGGAGAGTATTTTTTGAGGATGACCTCGCCGGTGCTGCTCGTATAGATTTCCAGGGGATCACCCTCTCGGATTCTGAGAACGCGCCGAATTTCCTTCGGCACGACCACCCTGCCCAAGTCGTCAATTCTTCTTACGATACCCGTTGCTTTCATTTGTTTTCCTCCGTTTTGGTTGGTAAAATTAGTATTTGCCGCTATGACTAAAATATGCAGCGCGGCGATGTGTATTTTATGGAAATTTATAAATTGCACGACCGCATGGAACGAACGAAGCGCGAGAATATGGAGATTCCATGGAATTTTCAACGATCGGCTTGGAAAACTAAGCGAAAAGTGGTATACTAATCATACTTATGCCTATCAAACGAAGGAGAAAAAACGCGATGCTTTTTAAAAATATTACGATATTAGACGAAAATTTAGAGGTGCGTGAGCATATGTTTGTAGGAACGGACGGCGCGCGCATCGCGTATATCGGCAAAACGGAGCCAAAGACAGATTACGGCCGCGCCTATGACGGCAGCGGCAAGCTTTTGATGAGCGCGTTTTATAACTGCCACGGACACTCTCCGATGGCGCTGATGCGCGGTTACGGCGAAAACATGGTATTGCAGGACTGGCTGACGAAACGGATTTTTCCGTTTGAAGCGAAGCTGGACAGCAAGGCGGTTTACTGGGCGACGCTTTTGACAATGGCAGAGTCTTTGCGCTTTGGGATTGTTTCCACCAGCGACATGTACTACTTCATTGACGATATGGTCGCGGCAACCATCGATTCCGGCGCGAAAGCGAATATTTCCCGGGCGATCGTCAGCGGCGGCGAAAGCGATGTATGGAAGTTAGCGTCCATGCAGGAGATGAAGCGGACTTTTGAGGCGTATCATCAGGCCGAGGATGGGAGAATCCGCATGGACGTTAGCATCCATGCGGAATATACCTCGGATGTGGCGGAGGTAGAGGCGGTCAGCGCATACGGACGTGAGGCCGGCGCGCGCATGCATGTGCATGTCTCTGAAACGAAGTCGGAGCATGAAGCCTGCAAAGCAAAGCGCGGAATGACACCGGTACAATATTTTGCCAAATACGGCGCCTTTGATATGCCGGCGACCGCGGCGCACTGCGTTTGGATCGAAGGGGAGGACTTTGACATCCTCAAGGAAAAAGGCGTGACGGTCGCCTCCAATCCGGTCAGCAATCTCAAGCTGGCGAGCGGCGTCTGCAATGTGCCGGAGCTTTTGAAACGAGACATCCGCGTGGCAATCGGGACGGACAGCGTAGCAAGCAATAACAGCCTCAATTTTTTTGAAGAAATGAAGGTGTTCGCGCTTGCCTCCAAAATGTATTATCAGGATCCGACAGCGGTGACTCCGCGCCAAACGCTTCTGGCGGCGACCAGAAACGGGGCGCTGGCACAGGGCAGAGAGGACTGCGGTCTTGTGAAAGAGGGTTTTCGCGCTGATCTCCTTGTTGTTGATATCGATCAGCCGAATATGAATCCGGTTCATAACATGCTGAACAATCTGGTCTATTCCGCATCGGGAACGGATATCTGCCTGACGATGGCTGACGGCAAAGTGCTGTATGAGAACGGAAGCTATCCAACCCTGGACCTCGAAAAAACCATCGCGGAAGCGAACGCGGCGACGCGGAGAATTTTGGCGGCGCTGTAAGAAAGAAAACGGAGATTTGAAAATTCATGTCACAAAATAAATTTTTGAAGGGTGCCGCGATTTTGGGCATCGCCGGCATTATCGTAAAAATCATGGGGGTATTCTTCCGCATTCCGCTGACTAACTGGGTCGGCGCGGAGGGAATTTCCTATTACAGCTCGGTTTATCCGATTTATACATTCTTTTTGATCTTATCAACGGCAGGTATTCCGGTAGCAGTATCCCGTATGGTTTCTGAACGCATCGCTGTCAGCAATTATGGGGGCGCGCACAAAGTCTTTCATACCGCGCTTTGGTTTCTCAGTCTGATGGGCTTCGCGACCTTTGCAATCGTGTATTTCGGCGCCGGCTTCATCGAAAGCCAGGTGCTCAAAAATGAGGGGACGATGATGGCGCTGCAGGCAATCGCGCCGGCACTGTTTATCGTACCTGTGATGTCTGCTTATCGCGGATATTTTCAGGGAAGACAGAATATGAACCCGACAGCGATCTCCCAACTCGCGGAGCAGTTCTTCCGTGTCGTCGTCGGTCTGGCACTCGCCTACTACCTGATTCCGAGCGGCTATGAAGCGGTCAGCGCAGGGGCGACCTTTGGGTGTACGGCAGGCGCGGCGGCAGGACTGGCGGTCGTTGTCGGCATCTATCTGCTCAACCTGCCGGCGATTCAGGCGCGAATCCGCCGAAATCGTTCCAAGGAGCAGCTGGAGAGTACAAAGGAAATTATCAAACGCATTTTGATCATCGCAATTCCGATTACAATCGGAGCCTCTATCATGCCGCTGATGTCCTCGATCGACAGCGCGGTTGTCATGCGCAGACTGCAGGCGACAGGCTGGTCTTTGGAGGAATCCAGACATCTGTGGGGACTTTTGGGCGGTTACTGCAATTCCTTGATCGGCATGCCGCAGGTGCTTACACAGGCCATCGTGATGAGTCTGGTGCCCGCGATCGCTGCCGGCTACAAAGTGAAGAATTTCAAAGAAGTCGCTGACAACAGCCGTTTTGGCATGCGCGCGGGCATGATTGTCGGTTTTCCGTGCGCGGTCGGGATGTTCGCGCTGGCGGAGCCGATCCTGCACCTTTTGTATAAAAACAAGGCCGAGGGCAGTGAAGCGGCAAAAATGCTGATGGTCATGTGCGTCGGGATTATTTTTCTATCCGCCCTGCAAACGTTGACAGGCATCCTGCAAGGGGTGGATAAGCAGATGCTTCCGGTCAAAAATCTGGCCATCGGCGCGGTGGGTAAGCTGGTAATCACCTATGTGTTCGTGGGGATCAAAGCCATCAACGTCAGCGGCGGCCCGATCGGAACCATTGCCGCCTACGCGATCGCGGCGGTACTCAATCATCGGGATCTAAAAAAACAGCTAGGTATTGAAATTGATTATACGGAAACCTATGTGAAGCCGGGCATTTGCTCTGTTCTGATGGGCGTCGCGGCTTTCGCGGCGTATAAGCTGCTGTATCTGCTGCTTAAGAGCAATACCCTCGCGCTGCTTTTGGCGATCCTCGTGGGTGTCGTTGTCTACGGCGCGCTGGTACTGCTGACCGGAACCATCCGCAAGGAGGAAATCCGCAAATTGCCGAAGGGCGAAAAGCTCTTAAAGCTTTTGGATCGATTTGTAAAATAACGAAGAGGAGAGAAAATGAAAGAAGCATACAGACATCTCACCGCCGCGGTAGAAGCGAAAGAAACAGCTATCGGGCGGCTCGCGGAGATCATCGCAATTTTGCGTGTCGAATGTCCGTGGGATCGGGTGCAGACCCATGAAAGCCTGCGCGCAGGCATGCTGGAGGAAGCTTACGAGGTTGTCGAGGCTATCGACAATAAAGATCTTGCGAATCTGCGGGAGGAACTGGGCGACGTCCTGCTGCAGGTGGTTTTCCACGCGCACATCGAGGAGGAGCGCGGAGGCTTTGACTTGACAGACGTGATCAATGAGGAATGTGAAAAAATGATTCGCCGTCATCCTCATGTTTTTTTGGAAGAAAGCGAAAATAATCACGCGAAATCTATTGACAAAGTGCTTGAAAAATGGGAAAATATCAAGGTACAAGAGAGAGGGGACAAGCGTGTAACCTCTCGCATGGAAAAAGTGCCGAAGGCTTTGCCCGCTCTCACCAGAGCGAACAAAATCCAGAAGCGCGCCGCGGAGTCCGGTTTTGACTGGGATGATATTTCCGGAGCTTTTGACAAGGTGAAGGAGGAGTACCGAGAGGTTATCAGCTGCTGTCAAGACGAAAACAAGGACGCGGCACGTCTAAAAGAAGAAGTGGGAGATCTGCTTTTTTCTGTTGTCAATATTTCTAGATTTTTGGGCATTGACCCTGAGGACGCTTTGAATTATACTAATAATAAGTTCATTAGACGCTTCTCACATATCGAGAAAACAGCCTTGGCTTGCGGCAGGGAGTTGGAAGAGATGAGTTTGTCGGAGATGGACGAGTTATGGAATGAAGCCAAAAAATTGGAGCATTCCGTCTAGGCATGATTTTCTAGATTATCATTATGAAGGAGGAACTTAAATGAACAAAGCTGAATTAGTAGCTGCAATCGCAGAAAAGGCTAATTTTACAAAGAAGGATGCGGAAGCGGCGTTAAACGCGGTAACTGCAAGCATCGAAGAAGCATTAATAAAGGGTGAAAAAGTACAGTTAATCGGATTCGGTACTTTTGAAACCAGAGAAAGAAAAGCAAGACAGGGCAGAAACCCTCGTCAGCCGGAAGAAGTAATCCAGATTGAAGCATCCAAAGCTCCTGTATTCAAGGCAGGCAAGGCATTAAAGGACGCTGTAAACAAATAATTTGATAATTAAGGTAAGCACTTACCTTTTTTATAACATTTCAAACCTAATAGCTCATTAGAGGGTTAGGGAAAGGCGCTTATGAGGATCGACAAGTTTTTAAAAAATTCAAGACTGATTAAACGGCGGACCGTAGCCAAAGACGCTTGTGATCAGGGGCGTGTTTCGGTCAATGGAAAGCTCGCGAAAGCCGGCACCGAGGTCAAGGTGGGTGATATCATCCACATCGAGTTCGGAAACAGCAGCGTATCAGCGAAGGTTTTGGAACTTACCGAATCTTGTAAGAAAGAAGCCGCAACCAAAATGTATGAAATAATTCAGTAAAAAAGACCGGAAACGGTCTTTTTTACTATGCAAAAATATTGCGTGTCGGTATTTTTAAAACCACGACAAAACAACATCGCGGAGCGGTGCTCATGCGCGAACCCCCATGCGTGCATAGAGAGCTTGGATTTGGTCATGCGCACCTAGCGCTTTGGCGGTAAAGGCAAAGACCGCGGCTAGAATACATTCCCCCAGTTGACCTCATCGTTGGAGCAAAGGAAGGTCAGCTGCTCGAGCATGGCGGATAATTCACCGGAGGCGTTGGAAACGTCCTTGGCCTTGACATATTTGACAGACTTCGCCATGGAGTAATCGATTTCGTTGATGGTTTGGGTATCGAGGAAAAAAACAGCCTTCTTTTTGTATCGATGCCAGTCCTGACTGAGTGCCCGCGTTTTTTGCAGCGATTCCGTCCATTGCGCGTTTTCAACGTGAGGAAGGATCTCTTCGCGAATTTGCGTGGTGAAGCTGTCAATTCGTTCCTGTGAGTAGTGGGCAAAGCAGAGCCAGCCACCAATCAGTATGGCAACCGCGCAGATGGATACGATAAAATCTTTCATAGCACCACCTCCGAGGCGAACGGCAGCGTGTGAGCGTCACGCAGATAAAGGTGGATTCGCTTGTTTTCATCATAAAAAGCAAGGAAAACCCGTTGATAATCTGTCAACCCTGCCTTCCTTAGCTTGCTGTCGAGCATTTCCCTGCTCATGCCCAGCGCATGCAGATTTTGTTCATACAGCTTGCCGTCTGAAATGATCAGCATCGGCAGAACTCCTTCACAGACCGCGAGGCACAGATCCTTTGGGGTCAGCGGCCGATTCTCGGCTTTTGGAATGATCGTCAGTTGACCGTTGGACTCCATGATGGCATATTGCACGTCGGAGAGAGAGGGACAATTCCCAAGACGCAGCTGTTCCATCAGATCTGTGCTCGTGATGCGAAGGCGTCTGATTTCCTTTTCATTGAGTTTTCCTTTTTCGATCAAAACGCTGGGTTTATCGGTAACCAGGGCTTTGAACCACTCCCATTTCGTTGCTAAAAAGGAGATTGCAATTTGAAGGAACATCAAAGTGAAGATTGCCATGACGCCGTTGATCAGCGAAGCGGATGTTGAATCAATCGGAATGGCGGCCAGCTCCGCAATCATAAAAAGAATCACCATTTGAAACGGGGACATTTTGGACAATTCAGATTTCCCCATGAGTCGGACCGCAAAAAGAACGGCTGCGTATAGAATCAGAGTACGAATCGCGACAATTAACAAATGCGTACCTCCTTGCTTAAAAATTTTTCCTCCGTATATTGTTTACCGGTTCGAGATTTGCTATACTTTAATTTTAAGAGCAAAACAAAAGCACAAAGCATAGAAAGACCCTGCGGCGGGATGAGGAGAACCGACACATGAACCAGAATACTTTTTTACAACAGGCCAAGGCGGAAAAAAGGAGCTATCTGCTGTACTTCTTTATCTACTGCCCGCTGGGCGCCGTCAGCCCGCTGATCGGACAGTATCTCAGCTCGATCGGATTTTCCGGGACGCAGGTCGGCATCGTGACTTCGACCGGTACGGCAGTCGCCGTGATCGCTGGTCTGGTTTGGGGGAAGATTTATGCGAATACCTTACAGAAACGCAGATTGATCGCGCTGCTTTTTGTGTGCGCGGCGACCTTTGCGATCCTGACGCTCCGCACGACGGATTTCCTGCTGTATGTGGTGCTCTATGGGGCGATGTACGCGTTCCAGGGGCCGGTGCATGGGCTTTGCGACTCTTTTGTCATGGACAGCGGCAAGAACTTTCCGGTCGTCCGTTCGTTCGGCGCGTTGGGCTATTCAGCCGCGGTCTATCTTGCCGGCAGCTATGCGGAGGGACACGGCCTGGCGAGCATTTTCTACATCTACGCGATCACCTTTGCGATCGCGGCGTTGGTCATCCTGCGGGAAACCGAACCGCCGCACTACCGGAAGACCGACGGCAGCGGAAAAACTTCTCTCGGCGAATTGCTGCACAACCGCAGATATCTGAAGCTTTTGACCTGTTCGTTCTTTGTATTCGGCTGTGCCGTGGGAAACAGCACCTATTTCGGTTATCTCTTTCGGGACGGAGGCGGCAGTCTGGCCGGGATCGGCCTGGCGTTCCTGCTGATGGCCGGCAGTGAGACCGTATTCATGCTTCTGGTACCGCTGCTCAACCGTTGGCTTCCGACCGAAAAGCTGACGCTGCTCGCAGTCGCTTTGTGCGCAGTGCGCTTCGCGTTTTATGCGTTCGGTCCGGATTACCGGGTATTGCTGGCGACATTTTTCCTGCAGGGCATGTCCAACGGCGTCATCTGGGTGGAATTCATCAAATATTTCGGCAAGATCACGGAACCGCGGCTGTCTGCGCTGGCCATTTCAACCTTCCACGCGGTCGGCAATAATTTCAGCACGATCCTTTGCAGCCTGATCGGCGGGATCCTGCTGGACGTGTTCGGCGCGCAGGGCTGCTACTGCTTCTTTGCGCTGTGGAACGGGCTCGCCTGCGTGCTGTATGTGCTGTTCGGCCTGCAAAAAACGGAAGGAGGCACACAAGGATGCGCTATCTAAAAACATTCCGTACGGTCTCACAGGCAGCGGAGGAAGGGTTTCTGCATGGGATCAAACGGACCTGCTACGATACGTTCTATCCGTTTCAGATCTTTCCGCAAAAAGGGCTGCAGCAGGTCGAGTTCGACGATATCACGCTTTTTTACGGAGGAAACGGGTCCGGAAAGAGCACACTGCTGAATGTCATTGCCGCCGAGATCGGCGCGGAACGTATGGCGGCGTTCAATAAATCGAACTTTTGGGATGATTATGTCCGCCGCTGCGAGACGGAATATTACAGTACACAGACGGAAAACCGGTGCATCATCACGAGTGACGATGTCTTTGACTATATGCTGGATATCCGGAGCCTGAACGATGGGATCCATGAAAAACGGGAAGAACGGCTGGCAGAGTATACCGGATATAAGTACGCGCATTTTCAGTTCGGCGGCATAGAGGAGTACGAAACGCTGAAACGCTCAAATCTGGCAAAATCAAAATCGCAGTCCAAGTATATCCGTCACACTCTGATGGACAATGTGCGTGAGTTCTCGAACGGAGAAAGCGCGTATCGGTATTTTACCGCGCGTATCCGGGAAAACGGCGTTTATCTGCTGGATGAGCCGGAAAACAGCCTCTCGCCGGAACGTCAGCTGGAACTGACGCGTTTTCTTGAGGATTCCGCTCGATTTTTCGGCTGCCAGTTCATCATCGCGACGCACTCGCCGTTCCTTTTGGCGATGAAAGGGGCTAAGCTCTATGATCTGGATCAGGATCCGGTCTGCGAACAGGATTGGTTCCGCCTGAAGAACGTACGCATCTATTATGACTTCTTCCGGGCACGGAAAAACGAGTTTGCCGAAACAGAAGAGAAAAAGGTGAATAAAAACGGAAAAACTGAAAAAAGCTATTGACAGGCTGAGAAAAGCGTGGTATTATAGACAAGCTGTCGGAAAACAATGACAAATCTCAACGAAAAAACGAAGCGAATCGGCACGGAAGTGAGCACGAAAAACTTCGAAAAAAGTTTGAAAAACATCTTGACAGATTGCCTGAAAAATGGTAAGATAATCAAGCTGTCGGAGATAACCGAAAGCAATGTAAAAACTGAATAACGCTTTGAAAAAGATTTTGAAAAGTGAAAAAAGTGCTTGACAAAAACAAAGAAAAGTGTTAAGATGTTAAATGTTCGACACCATGTCGAACCTGAACCTTGAAAATTTCATAGTGTAGAAATTTAGTCAAATAAATTTTTGAAACAATCAGCGAATTGGTAAGACAATTTAGCGGAAAGTTTCTCGACAATTTCTTAAAAAAGACAATAATTCAAAACGAATTAGCAAACGCAAAGACGTTTGTCTTGAGAGAAGAAATCAAACAGATTTTAA
>URWB01000061.1 GCA_900551415.1 uncultured Eubacteriales bacterium | reverse complement strand
TTTTTTGACTCCGTTAGGAACTATATCACAATTTTCTTTACTATGCAATAGGTCTTTTTGTCTGTTTTAGATATTTTTTCTCTTTTGGCGCAATTCCTTTGCTTTTAGAATGCTTGTATAATCAATCAAATTATGATATTATGAGGTATCAATTAAGAGGTATGATATTATGTTAAAATTAATTTCTATGATTGGATCCGTCATCGATAAAGCTCAGAAAGACCACGTTACAGCGTTTTCTGCGCAGGCTGCATTCTTTACGATCCTATCATTTTTTCCATTTATGATCGTATTGCTTAGTCTTACAAGATATTTTCCGATCACACCGAATGATATGATCGAACTGGTTCGCACCTATCTTCCACCAAAGTACAGTGGTATGGTAGTCCCGATCATCCGATCTTTAAACGGAAAACTTACTACTACGTATATGTCGATCACAATTCTTACATTATTGTGGTCTGCATCCAAAGGGATCTTATCCTTGATGACTGGACTTAATACGATTCATGAAATTTCTGAAAAGAGAAACTATTTTGTTTTGCGTTTTATCTCAAGTATTTATATTGGACTTTTCGCGATCGCAGTATTATTCGGTCTGATTCTTTTATTATTTGGTAATTCCCTGCTCATTCAGTTATATCGCTTTGAACCAGTCCTCGAGAATAAACATGTATTTTTTGCAACGATCCGTTTTTTCCTTGCATTTTTTACATTTATGGTCGTTTTTATCATTATGTATCGTTTTTTACCGAGTGAAAATTTCAAAACAAAGCAGATCCTTCCTGGAGCATTTTTTAGTTCTGCTGCATGGTTTGTATTATCATTTTTCTTTTCAATGTATTTTGATAATTTTTCTTTCTTTAGTACTATGTACGGAGGATTGACCAGTATCTTGTTAACTTTGTTCTGGTTGTATTTTTGTATGATGATGCTTTTTATCGGCGCAGAGATCAATCATTATTTCATCTCACAATCGTCAAAAAAGCCCGTAAAACCAAGAAACAAAAGACCTGACATTCCATATGAACTTAAATAGAAAGAATCCTGCACAGCAGGATTCTTTCTTGTCTTTTATAAAATAAATCGTTTTGGAATTCCATTTTCATATGGAATCTGTACTTCACCTTGGATCAACGGTTTTAAATATGTCAGTAATTCGTCTTTAATATCATTCCCTTCTTCATTGATCCATTCCATCGGAACTTTCTTTTCATAATTCGCAATCTTTGACAGATCAGAAAGTACGATTTCTACCTGATATGGATCATCTGAAATTCTTCGCACTGCAGACATTTTTCCACTCTTTCCGCGAATCGCACTGACAGCCGCAAATGCTCCAAGATTTCTTGATTCCATGATGTCAGTCTCACTTAACATATATCCAGCACATCTCTGAAGGATGTTTAATTCTACAGATCTGACTTTACATCCGATCTTCTCTCCTACCAGTCCTTCCAGATATTTACCAACACCAGAAAGATATTTATGTCCAAATACATCTTCTTTTCCTGATTTTGTTTCTTCTCCAACGTAATTTCCGTCAGCAGTTTTTACACCTTCACTTACCGCAATAATGATGTTATTTTCTTTTTTTAATGCTTCATTTACATCTTCAATAAATCGATCTTCATCGAATGCTTTCTCACAAAGATAGATCAACTGAGGAACTTTTCGCCCTTCGATCCTTGCAAGTGCAGATGCGGCAGTCAACCATCCTGCATTTCTTCCCATAACTTCTACGATCGTTACGGATGGGACATCATAAACAAAGCAATCACACGCAATCTCGGTAAACGCAGTCGCGATAAATTTGGCTGCAGAACCAAATCCAGGGCAATGGTCAGTCTCTCCAAGATCATTATCGATCGTCTTTGGAGCTCCCATTACCTTAATGTCATCAATATTATGTTCTTCACAGTAAACAGACAGTTTATATACGGTGTCCATAGAATCATTTCCACCAGTATATATAAAATATCCTATGTCATTCTTTCTTAAAATACGGATGATCTCTTCAAATTCTTCTGCATTTTCTTTGGGATTCCCCAGTTTCCATCGACAGGAACCAAGTGCCGCTGCCGGTGTGATCGCTAATAGATCTCTTTTTTCTTTTGTGTCACATACTTCATCGAGATTTACAAAATTCTCGTTCAGCACACCTTTAATTCCATTCAGAGCACCATAAACATGACCCACACGTCCACTCTCAATTCCAGCATCGATCACTCCTGTGATCGTCGCATTGATTGCTGCAGATGGTCCTCCTGACTGAGCAACTAGTAAATTCTTCATAAGTTTCTCCTTTATACTTTTATATTTGTTCAATCCCGATTATACCGTATTTCTTTTATTTTTTTCAACTTTTTTGACAAAATACCATATATTTTTACATTTGCTTTTTCTTTACGAATCCCTATTCATCTACTATAATTAACATAAACCGATCCTGAAATCTCATATAAAACATATATTTTCAGGATTTTAATATGACAAAATGGAGGTTTTTGGACATGAATCTAAATTTTATGAAACTTCGTGAACAAATGGAAAATCAAAAGGTTTCTTATTATCTTGTTCCAAGTGAAGATCCACATCAATCCGAATACGTAGATGATTACTTTAAATGCAGACAATACATCTCTGGTTTTACTGGTTCTGCCGGTACCTTTCTTGCTGGATGCGAAGAAGGATGGCTTTGGACTGATGGACGTTATTTTACGCAGGCCGAAGGACAGATCTCTTCTGATATCACATTGATGAAACAAGGGGTTTCCGGTGTTCCTACGATTCTTGAATTTTTGAAAGAACACCTGCAGGAAGGTGATACACTTGGGGTAAACGGCTTTACGATCTCAGCTTCTTACGGAAAAAAAATCGCAAAACTAGTGAAGCAGCATGGTGCATCTTTTCGTTTTGATCTTCGTTTTGTAGAAGAACTCTGGGCCAAAGATGATCGCCCCGCGATCACAAAATCCACAATTTACCGTCATGATATCAAATACAGTGGAGAACATACTGATTCAAAACTGGCACGTGTCAGAGAAAAAATGAAAGAACTTGATGCCAATGCATTTTTCTTATCCTCTCTTCCTGATATTGCATGGCTTTTTAACTTGCGTGGAGATGACATTGCATGCACTCCATTATTTTATAGTTATGCATGGATCACGATAGACAAATGTTTTCTTTTTCTTCGAAAAGATTGTATTTCAGCAGTTGCTTTTCAACGTTTTAAGGAACACGGCATTTCCATCCTCGATTACACAGAAGTTAGTGCTTTCTTAAAAGACCAACATGAAACTGTTTTGTTAAATCCAGATCTTACAAACTATCTGCATTATAATCTCTTATTCAAATGCAAGATCATTGAAGATAAGAATCCAACAGAACTAATGAAAGCTATAAAAAATGACATTCAGATTGATCATTTGAAAGCATGCCATATCAATGATGGGATCGCTATGACAAAATTTATGTACTGGCTTAAGAAAAACGTCGGAAAAATCCCTATGACAGAACGTATGATCTCTGACCATCTCGAGGAAGAAAGAAAAAAACTACCCGATTACATGGGCCCTAGTTTCGAGACAATCTGTGCTTATAAAGATCATGCTGCAATGATGCATTATCAATCCACTGAAGAATCCGATGTCGATGTCAAAGCTGAAGGTATGCTTCTCATTGATTCCGGTGGACAATATTATGGTGGTACAACCGATGTCACAAGAACTTTTATTCTTGGACCAATTTCAGAGGAAGAAAGGAAATACTTTACACTGGTATTAAAATCTATGCTGACTCTTGCCAATGCAAAATTCCTGTTTGGCTGCAGAGGAAGTAATCTTGATATTCTTGCAAGAGAACCTCTCTGGGAAGATGGCGTTGATTATCGTTGTGGAACCGGACATGGTGTTGGATATTTTCTTGGTGTTCATGAAGGTCCAAACGCTTTTCGTTGGAGATCGAATCCCGAAAATCTTGACGCAGTACTACAGCCAGGTATGGTCATCACAGATGAACCAGGTGTTTATGTTCCTGGAAAATACGGAATCCGTACAGAAAATATGCTGATCTGTAAAAAATGGCAGCAAAATGAATACGGTGCTTTCCTTCATTTCGAACCCCTGACACTTGTACCGATCGATCTTGACGGTGTTGACCTTTCTTTATTTAACGAAAAAGAAAAACAATTGTTAACTGATTACCAGCAGTTCGTATATGATACACTTTCTCCACACCTTAACGAGGAAGAATCTGCATGGCTTCATACACTCACACTTTGAATCTTACAAGAGCCTTTCTTAACAAACAAAATGGCAGGAACTTTTCATCTTACATATAGTTCCTGCCATTTTCTTATCTTTTATTCTTTTGTCTTGATCCACTGCTCCTTAAGCTTCTGATACGTCCCATCATTATTGAGAACCTGAAGTGCTACATTAAACTGATCCAGATATTTGTATCCCTTCACAAACATAATCCCATAATTACTTTCCTCAGAATTAAGTTGTTCATTCAACACACTAAGATTCGTATTATCTGCGTGTTCTTGCATATAATTCTGGATTCCTGTTGTATCATAAATCGTTGCATCGATCGTTCCTTTTTCAAGATCGTTCCATACTTTTGTAATGTTTTTATAATATGTGATCTTGTTATCCTCTGACAAATAATCCTCCGCATATTGTGCACTGGATGTTCCTTCTACAACACCGACCTTCTTCTCTGTAATCTCCTTACGATCTGTGATCTGGCTGTCTTTTCTGACCACGATCTGAAGATATGTTTCATAATAAGTGTCTGTAAATGAAAACTCTCTCTGTCTTTCATCTGTGATTGAAATTCCTGCGATTGCAAGATCTAATTCTTTGTTCTTGATCTTTTGCTCTAATTTCTTCATATTCATTGGATATAATTCATATTCAAAGCCCAGATATTCACTAAGTTTATCAAGAAGATCAATATCAAACCCTGTGATCTTCTTCTGCTCACTATCATAATATGAAAATGGTGCCATATCATTCGATACACCAACCTTTAATTTCATTCCTTTCATTGTCCCTTCAACTTTATCTGCCTGAATAACTTTCGTAGCCTTCGTTTTCTCTGTCTTTTGTTTCATCCATGGAACATTGCATCCACCAAGACAAAAAATAAGTCCAACCATCATAAGCGATGCTAATATCTTCTTCATCTTTACTCTCCTTTGATCGTATTTATCCTCATCATAGCACCTGAAAAAATATAAGTCAATTTCCTCTTCCATTTTTTTCAACGTATAAATTCCACCAGATCTGTACATGATTTTATTATACGAATCACAAACGGAGGAACTTATTATGGCACGAAAAAAAGTAGAAATCTGTGGCGTTAACACTTCTTCTCTCCCTTTACTTTCTGAAGAAGAAAAAGAAGATTTATTTGAGCGGATCGAGCAAGGTGATCTTCTTGCCAGAGAACATTATATCAAAGGAAATCTACGACTTGTTCTCAGTATCATCCAACGATTTTCAGGAAGTAATGAAAATGCAGATGATCTTTTTCAAGTTGGCTGCATCGGTCTTATGAAAGCTATTGATAATTTTGACCGGAATCTAAATGTGAAATTCTCTACTTATGCTGTTCCCATGATCATTGGTGAAGTCAAACGCTATCTTCGTGATAATCATAGTATGCGTGTAAGTCGTTCTCTTCGTGATACCGCATATAAAGCGATCAATGCAAGAGAAGTTCTTACCAAAAAATTAAATCATGAGCCTACGATCGACGTCATTGCAAAAGAAATCGATATGAAAAAAGAAGATGTCTTATTTGCACTTGATGCAATCGCAACCCCTCTTTCTCTTTATGAACCTGTTTATCAGGATGGAGGTGATACTCTTTACCTTATGGATCAGGTAAAAGATAAAAAAAACAAAGAAGATAGCTGGGTGGAATCCATTGCCTTAAAAGAAGCAATGGAACATCTTCCAGATCGAGAATATGATATTATCAAAATGCGATTCTTTGAAGGAAAAACACAAACAGAAGTTGCAGACGAAATCGCCATTTCTCAGGCACAAGTCAGCCGTCTGGAAAAAAACGCCCTAAAACACATGAAGAACCACTTAGTGTGATTCTTCAATATCTTATAGTATATGTTTCTTCTTCAAAATATACACCGCGATCAAACAGACGATCAAAGAAAAAATCGAGATTGCTGCAAACCCATATGCTTTCGTCGCAAACGGCATTCCAACACCATTGACGTTCATACCATACAATCCCGAGATCATCGTTGGCAATTCCAAAATAATCGTGATCGCTGCCAAGAATTTCATAACCTGATTCAGGTTATTATCAATGATCGATCCAAACAAAGACATCGTACTTCGCAGGATATTATGATAAATATCCGTCATCTCCATCGCCTGTTTATTCTCAATGATGACATCTTCCAACAGTTCTTCATCTTCTTCATAATGTCTAAGGCCAATATGTTTTCTTAATTTCTCCAACACTACTTCATTTGATTTTAATGCTGTTGTAAAATAAACTAGGCATTTCTCTAAATCATACAATTGGATCAAGTCTTTGTTCTCATATGTCTCATGCAACAGATCTTCCACTTGATTTGCTCTCTGGTCGATCACACGCAGATAATACAGGAACAACGCTGCATTATTGTAAAGAATCTGATATACAAATCTTGTCTTCATAAATGTATAAAAATTTGATACCAGTCCATCAACAAATTGTTTTAAGATATTCGTCTGCTCCAAACAAACAGTAAAGACGATCTTATTAGTAATAAAAATCCCAAGCGGTATCGTCTCATACCATTTCTTTTCTTCCTCTTCCTCTACAACCGGAATATTCACAAGGATCATTGTATAATCATCTTCATTCTCCAGTCGGGAACGTTCTTCCGTATCCAGTGCTGCCTTAAGATCATCCATATCAATCTTATAATCTCTCGAAATATTCATGAGTTCCTCCATCGTTGGATCTGTGATCATCACCCATGATTCCAATTCGATATGATCTAATTCTTCTAACTCTTTATGTCCTTCATAATTCTTATAAATCTGGATCATCTTACCGCTCCTTCCTGCTTCATTCTTATTAAGTATAACTGATAGCAAAAGCTTCGTCCAGTAAAAAAAGAAATGTGTGTTTGGCACATTTCTTTTTGATAAATTCTTATATGATCATCTCAGATCCTTATTCAAATGGGTATTTCATTCCCCACTGTGTCTTAATACTTGTTAAAATTCGCATCGTATCTTTTGTAATGATCTGGCAATCATCCTCCAAGTTTCCTTCGATCGCTGCTTCCATTGCTTCTACCTCATATTTTAAAGCATCTTCTGTCTTTCCTGCTTCAACTGTCTCAACTTCTCCAGTTGCCGTATTAGTGATCGTTGCTTTGCATGCTCTTGGATATTCATATACTTCAATATATCCCTTATCACCTGTCACAACTCCTCGTTTTGGCTGTTTTGCACGAAGTGTCAGACACATAACAACCATCTCCCCTTTTGTATTCTTCATAATGATCCCAGATTGTTCATCTGCACCTGTCTCTAAATATTCTACAGTCGTAAGAATCGTATTTGGCATCTCACTTAAAAATGTTCTCGCAAATGCTGTTGCATATACTCCAATATCCAATAAAGCTCCGCCAGCTGCTTCTAATGCAAAAAATCTCTGTGTAGAATCATAACCTTTGTTACTTCCAAAGTTCACCTGTACCATCTTTGTATTACCGATCGCACCTTCTTTGATTCGTTCTTTTAATTTCTTATATAAAGGCATATGTGAAATTGTCATTGCTTCTCTGACTACCACACCTTTTTCTTTGGCAAGTTCCAACACTTCTTCTAACTGTGCTGCATTCACTGTGATCGCTTTTTCACATAAGATATGCTTTCCTGCATTGACTGCCTGCTTCATATTTTCATAATGCATACTATGTGGTGTTGCAACATAAATGATATCGATATTTTCATCTGCCAGCATCTCTTCGTATGTTTTAAAAACATGTTTTACTCCATATTTGTCTGCAAACTTTTCTGCTTTCTCTGGTGTACGATTGGCTACTCCGTAAATTTCATGTCCCATCTTCTGAAATGTTGCTGCCATCTCATTCGCAATTGTTCCACAACCTAAAATGCCCCATGTACTCATCTTATCTTTCCTTCTTTCTTACTTGATCACTCTGATTCCTTCTTCACCTGCAACCAATGCTTTTGTTGCAACCTGATAAAATACTGCCCAGGTGTAGAACACATCATCGGATTCTCTGGCGACGGAGCTGCCGACGACATTGACCACGCTGAGCACTCTCGCGCCCTTTGCCTTGGCCGCGCGCAGGGCTGCCAGCGTATCCAGGGTTTCTCCTGACTGGCTGATGGCAATGAACAGGGTTCTCTCGTCCACCAGCGGGTCGCGGTAACGGAACTCGGAGGCGACATCGACCTCAACCGGAATTTTGGCGAGTTTTTCGATGATGAATTTGCCGACAAGTCCCGCGTGATAGGCGGTGCCGCAGGCTACGATATAGATGCGGCTGATGTTTGCCAGATCTTCCTTTGTCAGAGAAATGCCGTCTAAGCGGATATTCCCCGCTTCATCCAGTCTGCGCGCGATGGTTTCCTCGATGGCCTTCGGCTGCTCGTAAATCTCCTTGAGCATAAAATGCGGATAGCCTTCTTTTTCGGCGGCGTCCACATCCCAGGTTACGTGGAAAACCTCTCGCCGCACAGGGTTTCTGTTTTCGTCAAAAATATCGATGCGGTCCGCGGTAACAACGACCATCTCGCCGTTCTCGATCAGATAGATTTCCTTGCAGTATTTGAGCAGGGCCGGAATGTCCGAGGCGATGAAGTTTTCGCCTTTGCCGATCCCCGCGATCAGCGGCGCGTCCTTGCGGACCGCCACGATTTTGTTCGGGTCCTTACTGGAAATGACCGCGAACGCGTAAGCGCCTGTCATGTCTTGTGTCGCGGCGTAAACCGCGTCCTCCAGACTCTCTGCGTCACGCATGTAAATGCCGATCAGCTGGGCGATCACCTCGCTGTCGGTCTCGGAGCGGAAGTGCACGTGGTACTGGCGTGTCAGCCGTTCCTTAAGTTCCACAAAGTTTTCGATAATGCCGTTATGCACGATCGCCACGGTGCCGCTTTGGTCCGCGTGAGGATGCGCGTTGATATCGGAGGGCGCGCCATGCGTTGCCCAACGAGTATGTCCGATGCCGGTATAGCTTTCGAAGCTGATGCCTCTGCGGCTCTCGTTGTCCAAAAGCTCCTCCAGATTCCTGATTTCTCCTACTTTTTTGCGGATTTCGACGCTGCCGTTGCGCACCAACGCGATGCCCGCGGAGTCATAGCCTCTGTATTCCAGCCTCTTCAGACCATCCAGAATCACGTCCTTCGCGTTGCGTTTACCCACATATCCTACAATTCCACACATAATATATACTCCTTTTGTTCCCGCGCCGCGGTGTCCGCGGCCGCGTTTCGCGCTGCGGGCGCGGCATGAGAGGTTCTCCCTCTTTTCCCCGCGCGGCCTGCGCGTTTATTCTCCCAGCCTGCGCTCGATCAGCGCGGCCAGCTCCTCTGCCAGCGGCCGGATTACCGCGAGGTCGCTGCCCTCCAGCATGACCCGCACCAGCGGCTCCGTACCGGACGGGCGAATCAGCACGCGGCCGTTTCCCTGCATCTTGCTTTCGAGTGCTTGGATCGCAGCCGCGACCTCCGCATCCTTGCTGTAAGTTTTTTTATAGTCATTGTTTATTTTCGCGTTGACCAGTACCTGCGGATAGATGCGAATCTCATCGGCGATCTCCGAAACCGCGCGGCCGTCCTCCAGCACAGCCTTGACGAACTGCAGGGACGAAAGCGTGCCGTCTCCGGTCGTCGCGAATTCTCTAAATATGATGTGTCCGGACTGTTCGCCGCCGAGTACGCAGCCGGTTTCCAGCATACGCTCCAAAACATAGCGGTCGCCCACGCCGGTTACATCGACATCGATGCCCGCGGCCTCCATCGCCTTATGGAACCCGATATTGCTCATGACGGTCGCGGTCACTTTGTTCTCGGCGAGCCGCCCTTCGCGCTTGAGCATCCGCGCGCAGATGGCGATGGTCTTGTCACCGTCCACGATTCTGCCCAGATTGTCGCAGACGATGAGGCGGTCCGCGTCGCCGTCAAAGGCCAGACCAAGATCCGCGCCTGTTTCCCGCACCTTCGCCGCCATACGCTCCGGATGCGTCGAGCCGCAGTTCTCGTTGATGTTGACGCCGTTCGGCTCGTCGCTGAGCACGATGACCTCCGCGCCCAGTTCGCGGTAGACGCGCGGCGCGGCCAGATAGGCGGCGCCGTTGGCGCAGTCGAGGACGATCTTCTTGCCGTCGAGCCTGTAGTCCACCGTTTCGAGCAGATGCTGTTCATAAAGCGCGCGGGCATTTTCCTCTGCCTCCAGGCATTTGCCGATCAAATCTCCGGTAATATGGCTGTTGACATCGACGCTGCTGAGGATGAGGTCTTCGATCTTCTCCTCCAAAAGGTCGTCGAGCTTGTAGCCGTCCCCGTTAAAAAATTTAATGCCGTTGTATTCAAAGCTGTTATGGGACGCGCTGATCACAATCCCCGCGTCCGCGCCGTAACGCTTCGTCAAAAAAGCGATCGCGGGCGTTGGCAGAACGCCGACCTTGATGACATTGCCGCCGACCGCGAGAATGCCTGCCGTCAGCGCGTTTTCGAGCATATCGCCCGATACGCGCGTATCCTTGCCGATGATGATAATCGGCCGTTTGCTTTCTTTTTTGAGCACGAAGGTGCCTGCTTTGCCCAGCTTAAAGGCAAGCTCCGGTGTCAGCTCGCGGTTGGCGATGCCCCGCACGCCGTCGGTTCCGAAAAGTCTTCCCATTTTCTCCTCCAATTCACAAGCAAGCCGCTTCGCAAAGCGGCTCTCTGTGTTCTCTATGCTTACGTGGAAAATATCGTTTTATGATATTTTCCGTATCACCCTGCTTCTTCGCTGATGGTGATTTCAATCTCCTGCGGGCTGTATTCCAAATCCGCGAGGTCTTTGGCAGTCTTACAGACAAGGCGCACGCGGTGGGTGCCCGCGTCCAGATCCTTGACGCTTGCCGTCAGGGTAAAGTCCTCTCTGTTCAGCGTTTCGATTACGCTCGTTCTGCCGGAGGCGGATACGTGGATCACGCAGTCTGCCACAACCGGCACCAGCCCTTCGGTAACATCTTCGATGACGATATCGCTTTCGGTGAACTCTAAGGTCAGAGTCTCCGCGCCCTTGACAGTCACATCGCAGTTCAGGTTGCCGGAATCTGTCGCGACGGTCACGCCGTCCGTCAGAATCGGTTTGAGCGCGATCTGCGTGTCGTCATAGACCTTGCTCAAATCCACTGTTTCGCAGGTCACTTCGCTGATGGCTGCCAGTGCCGCGTCCGTTCCCTTGACGGTGATGGTCTTTGGCACTTGATAGCTAATCTCCAGATTGTCATGCTCCTGTCCGATGATCGGGACCGAAAGCGGTACGGTTTTTTTGTTGAGCATGACGGTGGTAACAGAAACCTTATCGGTTTGCAAATGGACGCCTTCGACCTCTTTGCCGCTCTTATCGACCGGAATCAGCGCGATGGTCAGCGCCTTCATTTCGTTTTCGACTTTTTGCGCGTCCACACGCGCAAGCAGTCCGGTGACCTTGTTCACCAGCGTCGCCGCGCCCTCGACCGCTACGTTTTCCTGGCTGAGCTGGACGATATAAGGCTCGCTGTCATCGCTGGTCTGATTGATGATCTGCGTCTGTACCGGTTTTTTGACCGTAATCAGGTCGTCGATGGTGATGCTGATCTTCTGCACGCTCATGCTCTCGACCGTCACGTTGTCCGGTCCGACGACGCGCAGCCGCACGACGTTTTCGCCCTTCTTGAGGCCCTCGAGGTCTGCGATGACCTTAAAGTTTCCCGCTTTGACCTTGGTGAGCGTGGTGCGCTGCCCCGAAAACGTGATGTTGACGGTATCGCGCTCGGCCTGCAAAACGACCAGATCGTTCTCCGTCAGAGTTTCCTCGTTGGCGAAGGTAATCGGGATATTACGCAGGGTGTTGGTGGAGGCTTGATTGTCTGAAACCAGCACATAAGCCCAAAGCACGATTGCCATGACCAGCGCGATGGCCATATTGACCTTGTTGTTCTTTAACATCTCTGCCCCCCTTTCAGAAGCCGCCGCAGCCTTTCCGTAAACGGAACCTTGACTTCTTCTTCTAAATAAAGGTTGAGCAGAGTTTTTTCTATCTTTTTGCCGTCAAGGAACCGCGTCAGCTTGCCGTTCTGCGCGATGGAGATGACGCCCGTTTCCTCCGAAACGATGATGACCAGCGCGTCGGAGTTCTCGGTGATGCCGATGCCGGCGCGGTGGCGTGTTCCCAGTTCCTTGTTCAAATCTTTATTCTGTGTCAGCGGCAGCACGCAGCCGGCCGCGTAGAGCCGGTCGCCCCGCACGATGACGGCGCCGTCATGCAGCGGTGTGCCCTCATAAAAAATCGTGCCGATCATCTGCGCCGAAATGTCGGTATTGATAATCGTTCCGGTTTCTATGATATCGTTGAGCGCGGTTTGGCGTTCGATGACGATCAGCGCGCCGGTTCTCGTCGAGGACATGGCCTCGATAGCTTCCACGAATTCCCCTACGATGTGTTTCGCTTCTTCCTTGTTTACTTCTCCGAATACGTTAGAAATCCTGCTGCGCCCCAAATATTCGAGCCCCCTGCGCAGCTCCGGCTGGAAAATGACGACGATGGCCACCAGTCCGACTGTCATCAGTCCCGACAGCAGCCAGTGCAGCGTATACAGGTGCAGCACCTCCGACAGCATCGTAATCACGACCAAAACCAGCAGGCCCTTGGCCAGCTGTTCGGCTCTGGTTTCGCGGATGAAGCCCAGCACTTTGTAGATTAAAAACGCGACGATCAGAATATCCAGCACATCGGTGATACCGACGCTCGCGGAAATTCTGTCAACAAAAACTTCCATACATGATTCCCCTTTGGTTTTATCCATTTTATTTTACTTGAAAATTGTGTTGTTTTCAAGTAGGTTATGGGATTTTCCGCTTGTTTTCCGCTTGTTTTTGCGCCCAAAAGACGGCCAAAAGCGGCTCCCCCTGTGAAGGGAAACCGCTTTTGGCTGCTGTTTCGCGCTTGCTTGCGCGTTCGTCTTCGATTATCGCGTTTTTTTCGCGGATATGTTGGACCATTTTGTGTAATACTTCTTGCCGTCAACGGTCCGGACGCCGCGAACCTTGTAATAGTAGGTCTTGCCCGCTTGAAGGTTCCTGCCGTTTGTGAAGCTGCGCTTTTTCGCGTTCTTTGTGGTGTAAAGCTTCACATATTTGCCGTTTTTCGCGTTCGCGCGATATACCTCGTAGGCATCGACCTTGTAGCCCTTTGCCTTTTTCCACGAAAGCTTCACCGTCGCCGCGCGGTACATAGCACGAAACCACCCCACGTTCCGAGAACATCCCGCGCCACAAACCTGCATACCCCCGGACACTGCGAGGCAATCCCGCGCCACAAACCTGCATGATCCCGGACAC
>URWB01000060.1 GCA_900551415.1 uncultured Eubacteriales bacterium | reverse complement strand
CGCTTTAAGATTCAGTCGCAGAAAAAAGTGAGAAACTTCCCGTTCCTGATGGGACAGGGCATTTGGCTCGACTCCGAAAAACTTGGACCGGACGATACCATCGAAGAAGTAATCAAGCACGGTACTCTGACAGTTGGTTTCATCGGTTTGGCGGAATGTCTCAAGGCTCTGATCGGCGTGCATCACGGAGAATCCGCGGAGGCGCAGAATTTGGGTCTGGAAATCATCGGCTATATGAGAAAACGCATGGATGAACAGGCTCGCAAGACCGGACTGAACTGGTCTGTTATCGCGACACCGGCAGAAGGACTGTCAGGAAGGTTTGTTCGCATTGACAGAGAAAAATACGGCAGCATTCCGGGTGTTACCGATCGTGACTACTATACAAACAGCTTCCATATTCCGGTCTATTATCCGATTAACGCGTTTGAGAAGATCAGACTGGAAGCACCTTATCATGAGCTCACCAACGGCGGTCATATCTCCTATATCGAGCTCGACGGAGATCCGCTCAAAAATCTGGATGCCTTCGAGAAAGTCGTTCGCTGCATGAAAGAAAGCGGAATCGGCTACGGCTCGATTAATCATCCGGTCGACCGCGACCCATGCTGCGGGTATACCGGCATTATCGACAATGAGTGTCCGCAGTGCCACCGTAAGGAGGGTGAGGGCGATGTCGGCTTTGAAAGAATCCGCCGCATCACCGGCTATCTGGTCGGTACCATGGATCACTGGAACAACGCCAAGGCGGCGGAAGAGAAAGACAGGGTAAAGCATGATGTCAGCACAGGATTTGAGCAGCTATAATACGATTCGTATGGCGGGCGTCATTCGAGAATCCATCGTGGATGGCCCCGGTCTGCGCTTTGTAGTATTCGCGCAAGGCTGTCCGCATGGATGCCCGGGCTGTCACAATCCGGCGACCCATGACTTTAACGGCGGGAAGGATTGCGCTTTGGAAAAAATATTGGCGGCAATCGACGAAAATCCACTGCTTGACGGCGTGACCTTCAGCGGCGGGGAACCGATGAGCCAGCCGGAGGCGTTCTGCAATCTGGCGGTTGGGATCAAAGAACGGGGACTCAATTTGATTATCTATACCGGCTATACCTATGAGGAACTGCAGGCACTTGCTGCAGATAGGCCGGCAATCCGAGAATTGCTTGCTCTTACGGACCTTCTGATCGATGGAAGATTCAAACAGGAGGAACGCGACTTGAGTCTTTTGTTTCGCGGCAGCCGCAATCAGCGCGTCATCGATATGAATTTGACGAGAGAGAACGGGAAACTGACCCTCGCCGAAAAATATCTGTAAAAATCATTCAAAAATAATCATTTTTCGCTTGAAAAAATGAAAAAGTTGTGGTACAATATCAAATGTTCGAGTGCGAACAAACCAAATGGAAAATATGCCACGGCTTAAATATACTAAAGGAGGTGCGGTAGATGTCAAGAAAATGTGAAATTTGCGGAAAAGGACAGACGTCCGGAAACAATGTTTCTCACTCCGTAAGACGTACAAGAAGAAAATGGAACGCGAACATTCAGTCTGTAAGAATCGCTGATGAGAACGGTACAGTCAGAAGAGCGAACGTATGCACAAGATGCATCAGATCCAACAAAGTAAACCGTGCCCTTTAATCAAAGGAAACAAACGAGAGCTGTCGTGATGACGGCTCTTTTTTTCTTCAACGTTTCATCAGAACACAGCCGCAGATGATCAGGATGACCCCAAGGAGGATCAACCATGCCTTTGGCGGGAGGAAAAACGCGCAGATGGTTACCGCGCCGAAAACCAGCAGCAAAAAACCGATATCCTTGGTCTCCTGACATACAGAAAAGCATTTTTTTTTGCGGCAGTTATGATTCATTCCCATAATTCGCACCTCACATTATTCTATGAAATTCAGTAGGAATTTGTGAGAAAATATGCTAAACTAATTGACAGAAAGTATTCTGCGCGCGCAGATGGAAATTTCCCCTCAATTCTGTTCGCGTTGCTGACGCAAACGGGGAATTATGAAACCGCGTAAAGCGCGTGGCAAGACAGAAAAGGAGACGGCCATGGGTTTAGAACGAGAGGATGCCTTAGGAAATATCAAATTAAACGATACGGTATTCGCGAGAATGCTTTTGCGTGCGATCGCGAATACAAACGGAAAGGCAGGCTTGGCCTCCGAAAAAGGGAAGCTCTTGGGCGGCATGAACCAGAAGGTCTCCGCGAGTGAAGCAGCCTCACATTTGAACTTTTGGGAGGAACCGGAGCGCTACTGCATGGAATTTCAGATTATCATTACGTTCGGCGCCAGCATTCAGCGGGTGACAGAGCAGATTTTAAATGATCTCGCAGAACAGCTTTCGAAGCTGCTGCCGGACAAGGGCGGGCATTTGGTCTTGCGCATCGTTGGCATCAAATCAAAAAAAATCGCGGAAAGAAGTATTGAGGTTGTCAGAGATTATGAACCTGCAAGATAGTGTCGCAAGCCTGAAAGGTGTCGGCAAAAAACGGCTGCCGCTGCTCGAAAAACTGCATATTGAAACAATTGAAGATCTGCTGCGGTTTTTCCCAAGAAGATATGAGGATCGCAGGCAAGCGGTACCGATCATGACAGCGCCGCTCGGCAAAGAGGTGTTAATTATCGGCACTGTGATGAGCAAGCAGATGGCGGGCAGCCCTTACAGCCGTAAGCGACTGCTTAAGGTGCAGATCGAGGATAATACCGGAAGTCTGGAACTGCTGTTTTTTAACGGAAAATTTCTGGAATCCTATTTCAAACCCGGTGAGCAAATGACTTTTTTCGGAAAGATCACGCTCAATAACGGACGCCGCCAGATGGCGCATCCTGAATTTCATAAGCTGGGTGATGCGAAGGATGTCAGAGGGCTGCTTCCTGTTTATCCATTGACCGAGGGCCTGACGCAGGCAAATCTGCGCGCGTGGCAGCAGCAGGCGCGCGGAGCGATTGGGCAGATCACAGAGTGGCTGCCTCCGGAATTGGTTGAAACGCATCATCTGTGCAGTCCGGCCTACGCGATTGAGCAGATTCATTTCCCACAGGAGGAACGACCGGTGCTGGAAAGCCGTTATCGTTTGATCTTTGAGGAACTGTTGATTCTGCAGACGGGACTGTTCTATATGAAGCATGGCGCGTCAGACGTGAAAAAGGGTGTACGCTTCGCGAAAGAAGCGGATGTTGAGCCGTTTTTGTCCAGCTTCCCATTTCAACTGACCGCCGGACAGGCGCGCTGCTGGCACGAAATCGAGCGTGATTTAGAGTCCGCAAGACCGATGAATCGTCTG
The DNA here is from genome assembly GCA_900551415.1 of uncultured Eubacteriales bacterium. GTDB lineage: Bacteria > Bacillota > Clostridia > Peptostreptococcales > Anaerovoracaceae > CAG-238. Next base: position 10,353 of record URWB01000060.1, on the reverse strand, counting down.
ATTCAGGGAGATGTAGGCTCCGGTAAGACTGCCGTCGCGCAGCTTGCCATGTACAAAGCGGTCAAGAGCGGTTATCAGGCAGCGATGATGGCGCCTACGGAGCTTTTGGCGAAGCAGCATTACGCAAATCTGAAAAAATCCTTTGATTCGTTTGGAATACGAACGGCACTCTTGTCAAGCAGCACCAAAACGGCAGAACGCAGACTGCTTTTGGAAGCGCTGGCAAGCGGAGAAATCAATATTCTGCTCGGGACCCATGCCATCCTGCAGCCGGATGTGGTCTTTGCCAGGCCCGGCTTGTTTATCACCGACGAGCAGCACCGTTTCGGCGTCAATCAGCGAGAGGTGCTGCAGGCGAAGGGTGAGAATCCGAACGTATTGGTTATGACTGCGACGCCGATCCCGCGAACCTTGGCGGTGATTCTGTACGGTGACCTTGATATTTCGGTTATCGATACGCTGCCTGCAGGACGTAAACCGATTCGGACGTTTCTGCGCGATCAGAACGCCAGACCCAAGATTTATGATTTTGTGGAAGCGCAGATCCGGCAGGGCAGACAGGCTTATGTGGTCGCGCCGCTGATTGAAGAATCCGAGAGTATCGACTGCAGATCGGCACAGGAAATTTACGAGGAACTTCGCGCGCGTTATCCGAGACTCCGTATCGGACTGGTGCATGGCGCGATGAAGCAACAGGAAAAGGATGCGGTCATGGAGGCATTTCAGCGCAGAGATCTGGATATGCTGGTATCGACGGTTGTCATTGAAGTCGGTATCGATGTCAGCAACGCGACGGTTATGGTTATCGAGAACTGTGAACGTTTCGGCCTTGCGCAGCTGCATCAGCTGCGCGGACGTGTCGGCAGGGGCAGCGAACAATCCTACTGCATTCTGGTTTCCGGCAGCGACAGTCAGATCGCGCGGAAGCGAAACGAAATACTATGCAGCACCGAGGATGGCTTTGTGATTGCCGAAGAGGATTTAAAGCTGCGCGGTCCCGGTGAAATCTTCGGTACGCGGCAGCATGGACTGCCGGAGCTGAATCTCAGTGATCTGGTTCGGAACGCGGATATTCTCGAAAAAGCGCGTGCCGCGGCAAAAACAATGATCGAAACCGATCCGGCGCTGATCGCGCCGCAGCATCAGATCCTCAAACAAAAAATTCAAAAGATGTTCGGCGAACGGATTCAGCTGAGGCTGTAAACAGGTGTGCAGAGATGCAGGGTATTGACCGCCCGCCAGCCGACAAGCCATGTATAGAAAAAGTCCCTGCGAAGATCGCAGGGGCTTTTTCCGTTTATCCAATTCTGTTTCTTATTTTCCGGACAGCTGTTTTTCGGCCATTTCAACTAATTTCTTAGTCATATAACCACCGACATAGCCATTCTGTCTAGCTGTCATGTTGCCTTTGTCAGCCTGTTCATAGTTCGCTAAGCCAAGCTCGTTGGCAACTTCAGTCTTTAAACTCTTTAATGCAGGTTTTGCACTAACGTTCATCTTATCTTGTAATGACATGTTTTGTTCACCTCCTATTACATTCATAGTTTGATTCACGGGCGAATTATTATGTCATGCAATAATTGGAGATTTTGGCGGCGCTTGGCAAGGAACTTTTTCGCTTTTTTGACAGCTTGCGCAGGCTGTGTTTTTTTTGTATAATAGAACAAATACGACACGAAATGTGTGAAACACAAAACAGAGATAAGGGAAACGATAGATTTATGAGAATTATTACAGGTGATTTTAAGGGCAGGCGTCTTGAGATGCCTGTGGGAAACGATATCCGGCCGACGACGGAGAAGGTAAAGGAAGCGCTGTTCAGCATGATCGCGGGTAATCTGTATGACGCGGTCTGCGCGGACCTCTTCAGCGGAACCGGTAATCTGGGTCTGGAGGCGTTGTCACGCGGCGCTGAGAAGTGCTACTTCGCGGATAACAACAGAGCCAGTCTGGAACTGACGAGGCGTAATATCGCGATGTGCAGGGCTGAGGAATGGTCGGTTGTGATTCCGGGCGACTTCGAAAAGGCACTGGGCAGGCTCGCGGAGCGCGGTGAAAAGATTGACATCTTCTTTTTAGATCCGCCGTATCGGGAAGGATTATATGACAAATGCTTTGCGCTGATCCGTGAATATGATCTGCTGGCAGACGAAGGCATCATCGTAGCCGAACATGGGGAACGGGATGATTTTCCGGATGAGTATGAGGGCTTTCAAAAGCTGAAGGAGCGTACCTACGGCTCGATCGCGATTACGATTTACGGTTGATTCGAGGACGGTCTTGTGCTAAAATAAAGACAGGATGCTGCTTCCGCGAAAGAAGCCGGATTTCGTGGTATCCGCAAGGCAAACATAAAGAATGAAAACAGACAAAAAACAGAGAACAGACAGATAGAAGATAGAACAGACATGAAGAAAAAAGCATTGTACGCAGGCTCATTTGACCCGTTGACTTTAGGGCATTTAGATATCATTGAGAGAGCTGCGAAGATATTTGATGAGCTTACCGTCGGCGTTGTGGTGAATCTCGAAAAAAAGACCCTGTTCACGTTTGAAGAGCGTATGGATATGATCCGCAAGGTTACCGCGCATCTTCCGAATGTCAAGGTGGACGCATGTGAGGGACTGCTGGCGGATTTTGTGAATCAAAATGATTTTCAGGTGGTAGTGCGCGGCCTGCGCGGCGTCGGAGATTTTGATTCTGAGCAGCAGATGGCGCATTTGCACCGGCATTTATATCAAGAAAACGTTGAAACCGTATTTTTGATATCTGACGCAAAATACGCTTTTATAAGTTCAACCATGGCGAAGCAGGTGATCTCTCTGGGTGGAGATGGCCGGATGCTTGTGCCTCCGTATGTTTTAGAGATGATGAAAGGAAAAACGAAATAGAAATGGAAGATACGATGAAAGTCCTCGAACTGCTCGAAGAGTTGGAAGATATTGTAGACAACGCGACGAATGTACCACTGACAAGCAAGATTATGCTGGAAGCGGAAGATGTTTTTAATATTGTCAGAGAAGTTCGGCTCGCCCTTCCGGATGATGTACAGCAGGCGAAGTGGATTCGCGATGAACGCGACCGCATTTTGGCTGACGCAAAAACGGAATATGAACGGATTATCCGCGAGGCGAAGAAGCAGGCGGACTATTTGGTGGAGACCGATGATATTACGCTCAGAGCAACGAAGCTGGCGCAGGAGATTCGCGAGGATGCGGAGCTGCACGCCAAGATGCTCAAGATGAGAACCTATGATTATGTTGACAAAATGCTCTATGATATGCAGGCAAAGATGGACGAGCTGAATCTCAAGTACTTTGGCGAAATGTACACGAATTTGGACAAGACCTTTGCTGCGATCAATCAGACCCTGGTTGACAATCGTGACGAAATTAAGCAGCTGGCTTATCATACCCAAAATGACTTGGATGTGGAAGAATAAGGCTGTAAGAAAGCTTTCCAAACAGGAGGAAAACAGTGGAAGAAGCGAAAGCGTATAAAAAAACAAATCTGAATTTTTTGAATGTGGCTCTCATGTTTGTCGGTGCGATCATGGGAGCCGGTTTTGCGTCCGGCCGCGAAATCTGGCAGTTCTTCGGCGTGTTTGGCAAGCAGGGCAGAGTCGGCATTCTGCTGATTGCCGTAATGTTTGTCGTGCTTGGAATGATGACAGCCTATCTCGCGCGGATTCTCGGAACCAACGATATGGGGCGCATTATCGCGCCGGGCGGCAATCCCAAAATTGAAAACTTCGTGAGCTGGTTCATGGCAATCATGCTCTTTACGGTACTGATCAATATGACCGCGGCGGGCGGCGCTTTGTTATACCAGAATTTCGGTATCAGCAGGCTCGTCGGCGGAGTGCTCATCGGGGTACTGGTCGTGCTGACGGTACTCGGAGAGTTTGAACGGATATCCAGAGTGTTTCGCTATATTATGCCGGTTCTGTTCGCGGCCGTGGTACTGATCAGTTTTTTGGCAATCCTCGCGGATCTCGGGACCTCTGCGACCGGAGAAACGGTTAAACCGTCGCCAATCGCGGGAAACTGGATTCTGGCGGCCTGCCTCTATATTTCCTACAATATTCTGGCGATGATTCCAATCGTGGCGACTTCGTCGGTGAACGCGAAAACAGAAAAAGCGGCACTGCTTGGCAGTGGGCTGGGCGGAATTTTTTTAGGGGTGCTGGCTTTTACCATCGTGATGGCGCTGCAAAAGGACATGGAATTCGCACAGGCGATGGATATGCCGATGCTGGCCTATGCGGGGCGGCTTTCCAAGGGCGCTGGCATGCTTTACAGTCTTTTGCTTTTCGCGGCCATCTACGCTTCGGCAACCAGTAATTTTTACGGTTTCACAACCAAGCTTCGGACAGACGAAAAAAAGAGCCGTAAGGTGATCTTGTCCGCTTGTCTGGCATTCCTTTTGGGCTTGGTTGGTTTCAAGAATGTGGTTGCCTATATGTTTCCGATTGAAGGATATCTGGGTTTTGCGATCATCGCTATGCTGATCCTCAATTTCGCGCAGGTGCGGAGGAGGGAACGTAGGCGCAAACTGTACCAAAAAGATATGAGACGCGCGCCGATTCCCGCGTTTTTTGAAAACTTCGCGGGACACGACAGAACGGATTTTCCCAGTCCGCTGGTGCGTGTCACCGGAGGCCCCGGCGGAGAAGCGATCCTGATCCTCGGCAGCGAAAAAACCGCTTTATATGATTGCGGTATGGCATGCTTTGAGAAAAACCTGATACATAATCTCCAAACGGTACTTGACAGAGAGGGAAAGACCCTTGACTACATCCTGCTCTCGCACACGCATTATGACCACATCGGCGCGCTTCCGTATGTCTTGAAGGTCTGGCCGGAAGCTGTCGTATGCGGGGCACAAAAAGCGAAACAGGTTTTCGCGCATCCAAACGCGCGCGCGACTATGGAGCACCTTGGCAATCAGGCAAAAGAGCTTTACGGAATTTCGGATGTCGAGATCACCGCGGAGGGTTTACGCGTCGATCTCGTTTTGGCTGACGGCGACAGCCTTTCTCTGGGGAATGAAACCGTTACGGCTTATGAAACCAAAGGGCATACGGATTGTTCCATGAGTTTCCTTCTTTCGCCGCAGAAGATTCTCTTTGCCAGCGAAAGTACGGGGCTGCAGGCGACGCCGGAGCTGATCAATACCTCTCCGGTCAAGAGCTACGAAGATTCCTTCGCGTCTGCGGAACGGCTGAAGAACATCGATGTAAACTATCTGATGATTCCGCACTATGGAGTTCTGCCGCCGGAATGTAACGGCACGTTTTTTGATGATTATCGGAAAGAAGCCGAGCTGGAACGCAGTATGCTGGAGAACGCAATCCGGCAGGGGCTTTCTGACGAGGAAGTGCTCAAGCTCCACATGCGGCGTTACTGGAATGAAAAAAGAAACGAGGCACAGCCGTTCGCGGCCTACGCGCTGAACACCAAAATAATCATCGGTCAGCTTCGAAAAAACCTTAACATTCCAACGCAAGTGTGATATGATAAATTTATCTTGTGATAAGGAATCGTCATGATATCAAGGAGGGCAAAATAAAATGGAAAAGTATTTGGAACTGAAAGAAAAGATCGCGCAGGCAGTCAAAGAGAATCTGCAGGATGCAATCGCTTTGAACGATGATCTTGCAGACCATCCGGAGCTTTCCGGAGAGGAATACGAATCGTCACGCAAGATTGTAGAATTGCTGAAGCATAAGGGCTTTGACGTAGAGTATCCGTTTGCGGGTCTACCAACATCCTTTAAGGCGACTTACGGCAGAAACGACCATAAATATAAGGTTGCGATTATGACCGAATACGACGCGCTTCCGGGCATCGGACATGCTTGCGGGCACTGTGTCAGCGGTGCCATCAGCGTACTGGCGGGAATCGCGGCATCCAAGCTGCAGGACGCGCTGGACGCGGATATCGATGTGATCGGTACTCCGGTCGAAGAAACCGACGGCGCGAAATGCGCGCTAATCAAAAAAGGTGTCTTTGATCACTACGATATGGCAATGATGATTCACCTTTATGACCAGAATTTGATTTACTGCACGCTGAACGGGCTGGCATCTTATCTTTATACCTTCCACGGCAAGGCCGCACACGCGTCCGCAGCGCCTTGGGACGGCATCAACGCGTTGAATGCGGCACAGTTGATGTTCCATGGCACAGATTGCCTGCGGCAGCATGTGACACCGGATGTCAGAATTCACGGCATCATCAGAAACGGCGGAGAAGCACCGAATATCGTGCCGGAAGAGGCCAGCGCGGAATTCTATGTCAGAGCTTTGGATCTTGACTACATTGCAATCAATATGATGGACGTTGTCAGAAAGGTCGATGACTGCGCGGCAGGCGGAGCTTTGGCAACGCAATGCACATGGGATAAAATGGAGACCGCCGCGACCTACGCGAATATGAGAAGAAACTATACCGGAGAGGACGCGCTGCGAGAAATATACGAAGAACTCGACATTGATATCAACGGAGATCACGAAAAGATTTTTGGATCTTCCGACGCGGGGAATGTCAGCTTCGTTTGTCCGACCTTCCATCCGACCCTGCAGATTGTGGATCGCGGTGTACCGATTCATACCAGAGAATTCGCGCAGGCGGTCAAGACAGAACGGGCGCACGAGGCCATCGCGCTCGGCGCGAATGTCATCGCGCTGCAGATCGCGAAAATTTTCAGTGATGAAAACAAAATCAAACAGATGAAAGCTGACTTCGACGCTTTGGGAGGACGTAAAATTCTGTAAGAATCGCTAAACGTGTCGAGACGACATCTCAGACGGACAGGCTTCCCAAATAGATACGGCAAGGAAAAGGAGAAATACGAAATGTTGGAAATACTAATAAAAAACGGAATATATCCGGATTACGAAAAAAAAGAAATGGTGGAGGCAAATATCGGCATTCAGGACGGTAAAATTGCCTATATCGGTCAGGAAACACCGGAAGCCGCGCGCGTGATCGAAGCGGAGGGCAAGGTTGTTTCGCCCGGCTTCATCGATATTCATATGCACGAAGAGGATTTTGTCCACGAAGGCAAGCAGTTTATCATTGCCAATATGATGCTTGAAATGGGCGTTACGACAGCCGTCGGCGGCAACTGCGGCGTGCAGAAACAGCCGTTGTCAATCTTCAAATCCGTACTCAACGAATTGGGAGGCAGCCCGGTAAACTATCTCATTCTGGCAGGCTACAATCATTTTCGTACGGAATTGGGCATCGGCAGATACGCGCATCCGTCGCAGGCACAGATGGACGAGCTGCAGGCAATCATGAAGCGTGAGCTTGCGGAAGGCGCGTACGGAATTTCTTTTGGAATTGAATATGACCCGGGCATCACCTATGATGAAATGCTTTGGGCGGTCAGAGCCTCTGACGATCCGCATCTTCTGGTTTCCGCGCATTATCGCGATGAAACCAAAAAGAATGACCTGTTCCCGGTTGAGGAAATGATTCGCTTCTCACTGGATATCCCGCAAAAATTCCAAATTTCGCATCTTTCCAGCTGCTCCGCGACGGGAAGCATGAAGGAGGCGCTCGCGTGCATCAACGCCGCCATGGAAAAGGATCCGACGCTGAATTATGATACTTATCCGTACAACGCGTTTTCTACGGAGATTGGCTCCGCGGTCTTTGAGGACGGCTGCCTGGAGGGCTGGGGCAAGGATTACAAAGACATTTTGCTGACAGATGATCCATATAAGAATGTTCGTTGTAACGAGGAAATCTTCCGCAAAGCGAGAGCGGAATATCCGAATATGCTGGCGGTCGCGTTCGTGATGAATGAGGATGAGATCAGAGAAGCCATCGTCAATCCGAACGGCATGGTAGCCAGTGATGCGATCATCAACAACGGCAGCGGTCATCCGCGCGCCGCGGGGACATTCCCGAGAGTGCTCGGTAAGTATGTGCGTGAAGAAAAAGCGCTTCCTCTGATCGACGCGCTTCGCAAAATGACTTTAGAGCCGGCGAAGCGTCTGGAACTTGAACAAAAGGGCAGAATCGCGCTTGGCTGTGACGCGGATATTACGATCTTCAATCCGGATACCATCATTGACAAGGCGGACTTTATGAAGCTTTGCAAACCGGAGGGTATCGATTACGTTCTGATTGGCGGTGAAATCGCCCTCAAGGACGGCGAACACGTCAATGACAGACTCGGTCGCTTTATCTCTTACTGCTAAGATTGTGAACCTAAATCGGCGGAGACCTTGCTAGAATCGCGAGGTCCCCGCTTTTGTCTTTCCGATAGAATGCTGCTTTTGTTATGCGCACTTTTGTCCCCGGTATTCACGATATTTTGCTTGTTTTTTGTTTAAGAATGTGGTAATATATATATGTTAAGGGGCATTAGCGCAGCTGGGAGCGCGTTTGACTGGCAGTCAAGAGGTCAGGGGTTCGATCCCCCTATGCTCCACCAGATAGAAAACACTCATTGAAAGATGAGTGTTTTTCATTTATGTGCATAATAAAAGCGGTATCTTGCCTCCTGCCGACCTGCGTTTGTTGATGTGCAGCAAGAGTCTGCGTGCGTGTTGAAAAAGAAAACGGCAAGGCGCAGCTTAATGATTTTGCGCAAGGTACGCTTCCGCATAGTGGACGGCTGCCGCACCATCAGCGGCTGCTGTAATCACTTGCCGCAGCGCCTTGGTACGCACATCACCTGCGGCAAAAACACCGGGAAGGTTTGTGCGGGTGGACTCGTCTGCTGCAATATATCCTGCCTGATCCAGTGTCAGTTCTTTTTCAAACAGTTTGCTGGACGGCGTTCTGCCCACGCTGATAAAAACGCCGTCACAGGAAAGTACGCTTTCTTCGCCGTTCATAGTATCCTGAAGGCGGAGACCGGTCAAACGGTCACCATAAAGCAGAGCCGAAACGGTGCGGTTTTGGCAAAACTCCACATTGGAAGCCGAGAACAAAGATTCATGGTAGATCTTCGCGGCTCTAAGCGTGTCACGACGATGAATGAGGTAAACTTTCTTTGCAATGCGGGAGAGGATCAAGGCATCCGTTACCGCGGAATTTCCTCCGCCCACCACCGCTACGACCTTGTCGCGATAAAACGCGCCATCACAAGCGGCGCAGTAGTGTACGCCCCTGCCACGCAGCGCCTCCTCACCGGGAATGCCGAGCGCGCGCGGCATGGCACCGGTCGCGATAACGACAGTATAAGCATGAAAGATTCCTACATCGGTCTTTAGTGTTTTGACAAGAGAAGAAAGCTTTGCCTCATATACTTCCGCCGTTTCCGTGACAGCACCGAAGCGTTCCGCGCTTTTTTGCATTTTCTCCCCCAAGAGAAAGCCGTCGATGCCTTCTTCCATCCCGGGATAATTGTCGATTTTCTCGGTGAGAGCCATTTGCCCGCCTGCGGAGAGTTTTTCGAGCACAAGGGTGGAAAGCCCGCTTCGCGCTGCGTACATGGCAGCGGTATAGCCGGCAGGGCCGCCGCCAAGTACAATCATATCATATATCTTTTCCATATCACCCTCCTTATTTTTGGAAAGCCATATTTAGAAACGCCTCGATTTCTGCTTTGGAGCCGGGAGCGGTAATCGAAGCCTCTGCTTTACCGTTCCGAAACAGCATCAGTGTGGGGATGGTGTCGATGCCGAGGCGCTCGATGAGCTGGGGTTCTTCGTCGTAATTGACTTTTCCCGCCGTCAATCGATCTTGGTACTGCGCGGCAACCTTGTCAAAGACCGGCGCGATCCGGCGACAATAAGGACACCACGGCGCCCAAAAATCCAAAAGAACAGGTTTGTCTGCATGTAAAACATCGTTTTCAAAATTGTTTGTTGTAACCGTAATCATTGTATCCTCCTGCTATTAATCCTGGTTTTCTGATAGTTAAAGTATACGCCCGCGGACATAAATTTTTTGTTAAGTTCTCGTCCTTGACATTGATTTTATGCGCTGTCTGAGAAGATATCCGGAAATTGAAAGGTTTTTTCGGCTTTAGAGCATATCGCTGCCGCGCAAGGAAGATGAACTGAGTTTTGCATATTTTCACGGACTTGCAAAAAAGAGCTCGAGCAAGGGATGAAACCCCAAAACAAGGGACGAAAGAACCTTGCGCAGCTTCGGTAAGCGTGATAGTCTGTACATAGCAGGGCGGTTTTGAAAACTCCCTTGCAGAAACTGTATACACAACAAAATCAGTGAACGAGGATAACTAACGGAAGTGGGGTGAGATTCCCCGACTGGCAAGCAACCGTGATGCGTTTAAGCGACGAGACGGGAGACGAGTTATCGCTTGGATGTAAAAATTTCTCCGGGGCAGAAGCATACGCTGCTGCGAAAAGGTAAGCGGACAAAA
>URWB01000059.1 GCA_900551415.1 uncultured Eubacteriales bacterium | reverse complement strand
CCCTGCCTCTCTTTCGTCCAGAGAAAGGATGTAAAAGGCCAGCCGCTGCGCGGTTTTGGAGCCGATGCCCGGCAGTTTTGACAGCTCATTGATCAGCCGGGACAGGGGTTTTGGATATTGCTGCATCCTACAGCCCCGGGATGCCCAGCCCGCCGGTCAGCTTGCTCATTTCACTGTTGGAGATTTCATCAATCTGGCGCAGACCTTCGTTAACAGCCACGATGATCAGATCCTGCAGCATTTCCACATCGTCCGGATCGCAGGCTTCCGGCTTGATTTCAAGCTTGGTAATCTCCTTTTTGCCGCTGATGGTAACACTGACCGCGCCGCCGCCTGCGGTAGTCTGTACCTCTTTTTCTTCGATTTCAGCCTGCAGTGCTTCCATCTGTCTCTGCATAGCCTGCATCTGCGCAAGTTGCTTCTGCATATTGCCGCCGCCCATGCCGCCTGCTTTGGATGGCTTCTTACCTGCTCTCATTCCTTTTCCCATTGTATTTCCTCCTGTGCTTCTATGATTTTTTTACGAGCGCGCGTCTTCCGCATATCCGGTTCGACCGTGTATGCCTTCTATGCCTTCCGCGGTTCAGCCCGCGCGCGAATTATTCAATTTCAATTTCGATGCCCAGAGCATCTTTGGCGAGCTGCATAAGATGCTCCGTTTCGGGGTCCGGTACGCTGCCGTCTGCCGCGCACGTTTCATCCATGCTCTGCCGTTCCTGCAGCGCGTGATAATCCTTTTCCTCTACGCAGATCATGCGCAGTCCGCGCCCGAGCTTGCGCTCCATGATGCTTTCCAACTGTCCGCGTTTTTGCTCCGCGAAGCGCTTCGCGAAGGAGGTCTTGGCAACGACTTCAAATTCCGTTTCACTCACGCGCGCCAAAAAAGTCCCGTTGCGAATCAGATTAAAGCTGCCTGCGCCATCCTCACCCTCTTCAAAGACGGCATGCCAAAGAGCCTCGTTCTCCGCGCTCGACAACAGGCTTTGTGTCTGCGCTTGCGTGCGCGGCGCAATCTCATCACGCATGCCGGGGGCTTGCGGCAGCTCTTGTTTCTCTCCTGCTATGCCGCTCCTTGTCTGTGTCTCCGCTTGCTGCCTGTCCGCGCCATATCCATGCGTCGTACCTGGTTTCGACGCCGCTTCTGCCAAAGCCTGCGCCTGCCCTTGAGCAATTCTCGCGGTCTGTTCTCGCGCCTCCTGCTCCGGATTGATCGTCCGCGCCTGCTGTGAGGTTCGCGCGCCGTATTGTTTCCCACTCTGCCAAGGCTGGCTCTCCGCGCTCTCGCCGGAGGCAATCGAAATGATCGCCAGCTCAAGCAGAATGCGCGGCTGCGTGGACCATCTTGCTTCGTTTATCGTCTGAGAAAGCCGCAGAATCGCGTCGCGGATTTCGTCCATCGTAATGTGGCGGCTCTGTTCCTCGATGCGCGCGAGATTTTCGGCGGCCATATTGAGCATATCCTCCGGGTCGCGGATAAATTTTGTAATCATCAGATTGCGATAATGCGCCATCCAATCCTTCATCAAGCCTCGCACATCTTTGCCGTCAGCCAGCGCCCGGTCCACGAGCAGCAGCGCCTCCGGAACTTTGCGCAAGGAAACCTGTTCTGTCAGTTCGATAAAAAAATCTTCGCCGGCCGCGCCGATGTATTCCAACACCGCCTCGCGGTCAATCTCTTTTTGACCGGACGCCAAAACCTGATCGAGCACGCTCAGCCCGTCACGCACCGAGCCATCCGCGCAGTTCGCCAGCAGCTTCAGCGCGCTTTCCGTCAGCGTTACGCCTTTTTCCTCGCAGATGCGCCGCATCCCCTCCATCAGAAGTTTTTGCGGCACGCGCTTAAAGTCCAGGCGCAGGCACCGGGAAAGAATGGTCGCCGGAAGCTTCTGCGGTTCGGTGGTCGCCAGAATGAACATCACGTTTTCGGGCGGTTCCTCCAGAGTCTTGAGCAAAGCATTGAAAGCGCCCGGGGACAGCATGTGCACCTCGTCAATGATATAGACTTTTTTGCGGCCGACCGCCGGTGGATACTTGACGCTTTCCCGCAGCTCACGAATGTTCTCTACCCCGTTGTTGGAAGCCGCGTCGATTTCGATGACGTCCATAAAGGTGCCGTCCTTGATGGCTTTGCAATTCTCGCAGACGCCGCAAGGTCTTTTTTTAGGGTCTTCGTTCAGACAGTTGACGCCCTTGGCGAGAATCCGCGCGGTGGTCGTCTTGCCGGTACCTCTGGTCCCGCAAAAAAGATACGCGTGGCTCACTTCGCCGCTTTCAATCTGATGTTTGAGTATTCTGACGATATGTTCCTGCCCGAGGATTTCATCGAACACCTCCGGCCGCTCGGAACGGTATAGAGCTGTATACATAGCGCTTCCTTTCCTGTCCTTTCCGATAAAAAATTGCCCTTAGAGAGCCACGCTTGGCGTTGGAGAAGGCTGCTCTGCGGCACATAAGAACTTCCGCTTATTGCTGCTTCCTTCCGGACCTGACAAGGTTCACGGCATCCCATTGCGCAGGACCCAAACCATGCCAGGCGAAGCTCTCTAAAGGCAATTTCTTTGGTTCGCACGTTTGCGAACATGTGTAGTATAGCATAATTTTACGCGCGGGTCAAGACACGAGACGCGCTTTTTGCCGTCAGCTCACGCCGATTCTGCGTGACACGCGGCGCCACGAGACGCTTGTGCCGCAAGGCGCGGTAGCGCTTCGTGGCTTACGATCCGCGCGGTGCTTGCAGCGCGCAGCACAGGTTTGCGGTCACTGCCGCGCGATGCTAACGCGCATACGCCTCACGCCGTCTCCTGCGGCTGCCCGCCCGCCAGCCACTCGCGGATGGTTTCTTCATCGATAATCGGAACACCGAGTTCGTGCGCCTTTTTATTCTTCCCGGAGGTGCTGGTGAGATCATTGTTGATCAGATAGGAAGTTTTTGCGCTGACCGAGCCTGCCACCTTGCCGCCCGCCGCTTCGATTTCTGCCTTGAGAGCCTCGCGGTTTGCGTAATGCGTCAGAGAACCGGTGATGACGAAGGTTTTGTCTGCCAGCGCGCTGCCGCTTTCCTCGTAGCTCTCGTCGAGTTCCAGCACCTGCAGCAGATCATCGACCATACGACGTTTTTGCGGATCCTCAAAAAAGTCCAAAAACGCGTCTGCCATGATTTCTCCGATTCCCTCCATCCGCAGCAGTTCCTCGCGCGTCAAATGGATGACCGCGCTCCAGCTGTTCTTGCAGGCGCGCGCGATCAGGCGCGCGTTTGCTGTGCCAATGCCCGGGATGCCGAGGCTGTACAAAAATCTCGATACTGTCACGCGGCGCGCGCGGCGCGCGGAGAGCAAAAGATTTTCAAATGACTTTTCGCCGAAGCCTTCCATCGTAACGATCTTATCCCGAAGCGGTTCCAGACGAAACAGATCGGCCGGTTCGCGAATGAGTCCGTCATCGACAAATTTTTGGAGGGTCATTTCCGAAAGGCCCTCGATGTTCATCGCGTTGCGGCTCACAAAATGCACCAGGCCGCGAATCTGCTTCGCCAGACATTCCGGATTCGGGCAGTGCAGTGTCTGCACGCCGTTTTCATCGTGAATTACGGTCGGGTGGCCGCAGACCGGACAGACCGTCGGAATCTCGATCTGATCGCTGCCGCTCAGATCCTCGGCAATCTGCGGTATGATCATATTGGCTTTGTATACGCGGATTGTATCGCCGATTCCCAGCTTCAGCTCCCGCATGACACTGATATTATGCACCGATGCCCGGCTGACCGTCGTGCCTTCAAGCTCAACCGGATCAAAGATCGCCACAGGGTTGATGAGCCCGGTACGCGAAGCGCTCCATTCAATTTCCCTTAGTGTGGTTTCGCGAATTTCATCCCGCCATTTGAAAGCGATGGAGTCCCGCGGAAATTTAGAAGTCTGGCCCAAAGAACGCCCATAGGCGATGTCATCGTAGCTCAGTACCAGACCGTCCGACGGAATCTCGTAATGTTGAATGCGCCGCGCGAAATCCGCGACAGCGTCCGGTAAAGTCTCTGCTGTAACAAGCTCGTGCTCCACAACCGCGAAGCCCTGCCGCGCCAGCCAGTCAAACTGCTCCCTGCGCGTCACAAAGCGCGGCGCGCCGCTGCCCGGACGCGCTTCTTCGTCTGCCGCGCGATCAGTCCCCGCTGTCTCCGCGGTTTCCAAACGCGCATCCTCGTCCGCCGAGACCAGCGCGAAAGCCAAAAACCGCACATGTCGCTGTGCCGTGATCTCATTGTTCAGCTGACGCACCGAGCCGGAGCACAGATTGCGCGGATTCTTGTATTTCGCGCCGTCATCATCAAGGGTCTCATTGATCTTTTCAAAGTCGCTGTAGGAAATTACGGCCTCTCCGCGCAGTACCAGCCGGCCGCGATAAGGGATTTTAAGCGGCAGATTGGCAAAGACTCTGGCGTTTCCGGTAATGACCTCGCCGATTTCTCCGTTGCCGCGCGTGACCGCCTTGACGAGCGCGCCGTCCTCATAGGTCAGCACAATCGTCAGCCCGTCCAGCTTCCACGAAAGCACACCGTCCCGCGCGCCGAGCCACTTCACCAGCGCGTTAACATCCTTCGTCTTATCTAAGGAAAGCATCTTCTGCGGGTGTCTTTCCTTCGGCAGCTGGGAAAGCACCTCGTAGCCGACTTTTTGCGTCGGGCTCTGCGAAAGGGTCATGCCGGTTTCCGCTTCAAGCGCCGTCAATTCATCATACAGCGCGTCGTATTCGTGATTTGGCATGCGCTCGCGGCTCTCCTGGTAATAGGCTTTGGCGGCCTCGTTCAGGGTCGCGATCAGTGCCTGCATTCTTTCGATTTTTTCTTTCTGCTGCATCAGCGGATTCTGCCACTCAAAATGTGTTTCAATATGCTCAAACACATCGAGAAATTGAAGTCCTTGCGGATACTTCTTACTGCTTCAATGTGTATGCTTTGGCGATTGTAAACAATACGCTACTCACAAGTTCTTGTACACTCCACAGTCGTAAATTCCTGCGATAGCCCACAGTACATACTTACGTTTGCGTTCATTCATACAACTTCGTAAGTTAAAGCATCTCTTAAATTAAGAGCAGCATTAAAATCTCTATCCTCGACATAGCCACAATCACAACGGTATATTCTGTCTGAAAGCTTCAAATCTTTCTTGATCGCACCACAGCAGTGACATATTTTGGATGATGGATACCATCTGTCTACAACTCTTAATTCAATACCATTTTCATCACACTTAGCTTTAAGCTTATTTCTAAATTCATAGAACTTTTGTGATGCAACGGCTTTTGATAGATGTCTGTTCTTCATCATTCCTGATACATTCAAATCTTCAATCGTTATATAAGATGGCTTGGTTTTCACGATCTCGGCTATTGATTTATTGATATAGTCAGTTCGGATATTACCTATTTTATGATGAAGTCTTTGTACTTTGAGCTTTTGTTTTTGTATATTCTTTTGAGTGGACTCTCCTTTCTTTAAATTTTCATACTTGCGTGAGAGGCATCTTTGTTCTCTGCGCAGTTTCTTTTCCAATTTCTTAACTCTTGCTGACTTATTGATATTTTTATAAGTTTTACCATTAGAAACAATCGCCAAGTCTTTTAAACCCAGGTCAATTCCCATACCATAATGACTATTATTCGCAATCTTAGCGTCGGGAATTTCTACAAGAACTGATACATAATATCTGCCTGCTTTGATGGATACTGTACCGCTTTTGATTTTCCATCCGTCTTTCGTTGTTGGTATATAACCTTTTTCTTTCATGCGTACCCAGCCTAAAGTTGGTATGTTTACCCTATGTCTCTCGCATCTGCAATCCTTAGGATTGTTCTTTACGAAATACATTTTTACATCAGATTTGCCTTTCTTTTTGAAATTAGGAAAAGCACTTTGATGTTTAAAAAATCTTGTAAATGCAGTACATCCATCTTCAATAGACTTTTTTACAGCTTTTGAATATGCTTCTTTGATCCATATTTTATCAGGATTATTAGGAATGTACTCATTGTTGAGCCATACGCTGAAACTCTTGCCAGTCATAAACTTTTCACCTTTATCGTGTAAGGTTTTGTTGTGATCGAGATAGAAGTTGTAGACGTATCTACAAGTGCCGATGGTCTTGTGAATCTTGATCTTTTGCTCGACTGTCGGATTTATTTCCGTTTTGAAGCTCTTTAACAATTTCCTCATCCCCTTCTATTTGTTTTTTATACTTACGAAGACCGGACAATCTACAAGAGAAAACGTGAAGTATGGACACAATATCCTGTACAAGTTCATCTTGCGGTGATAGTTTTTCATTATTCACTACCACTATGGTTGTATGAAACTTCATACAGAATTTTTCAAACCAATTCAGTATTTATACCCTTAAACTGAAGATATTGGTCATAAGTATAATAACGCCTATCAGTTGGAGTTCGATTTGCTTTTAGAATCCCCTCTCTATCCCAACGTTGTAACGTTTTGACTGAGACGCCCAATAATTCAGCAAAATCTTTTGGTTTGTAATTCGTGATATTAGATATGTTCATACCAATGCCCTCCATGAGTATATTTTACACATTTAATCACCATTTACAATATTTTTTTGATTGCTTAAAGTACTCTCCTGTCTTATAGTTTCTCAATCGGCGCGATGTCCTTGGCCAGTTTTTTGCGCCCCACGCTGTCGAATATAACGGTAACGGTTTTATCGTCAACCTCCAACACCATTCCTTCTCCAAACTTGCCATGGCGCACCCGTTCACCGGCTGTAAAGCTTCTGCCCGCGGAGCGGGTATTCTCTCTGACCGCCTGCCTTGCGTACTTAAGCGGATCATAAGCCGGATACGGGCGAAAAGCCGGCTCGCTGAAGCCATCCGGACTTCCGGTATCCACGCCCAAAAAGTTATTTGTCCTGCGGCCGGCCGTAAATACAGTATCGCCGGCCTCGTCGAGCAGGGACTTGTCCAGTTCTCTGAGGAAAGTGGATTCCCGCGTATACTCGCCGTGTCCGTACAACACGCGATAGGAGGCGCCGGTAAGAAAAAGCTTTTCTCTGGCACGCGTCATGCCGACATAGCACAGACGGCGTTCTTCCTCCATCCCGTTCTCATTGTCGAGCGCCCGATGCCCCGGAAACAGTCCGTCCTCCATACCCGGCAGGAACACGATCGGAAATTCCAGACCCTTCGCACTGTGCATCGTCATCAGCGTGACCTTGCCCGTGCCTTCCTCCATCTTGTCCGCGTCACCGTTCGTCGCGACCTTCTCGAGGAATTCCTCAAGCGTCGCTTTTTCGCCGGTGTCCTCCTTCTCTTTTTCATAATCGTAGATGAACGATTTGAAATCCATGAGGTTTTCGATACGGCTCGCGGCCTCCTGGGTATCCTCCGCTTCCAAAGCCTTGAGATAACCGCTTTTGACCAGAAGCTGGTCATAAATATCGGACACGCGCAAGTTCTCTTTTTCCTGCGCGCAGAGCCGGATAATGCGAACCATTTCTCCGACAGCCTTCTGCGCCTTGGCCGGCAGGCTGTAGCTGATCTCGTCCTGAGACAAAATATCCAGAAGCGACAGCCCATGTACGCGCGCCAGCGCTTCCAGCTTACCGAGGGTTACTGCGCCGATGCCGCGCTTCGGTTCGTTGATGACGCGTTTGAGCGCCAAATCATCGGCAGGATTGACGACCAGCCGCATATAGCAGATCATATCCTTGGTTTCCTTGCGCTCATAAAAGCTGAAGCCGGACAGTATCTGGTACGGAATCCCGCGCCGCTTCAACGCGTCCTCAAAGAGTCTGGATTGCGCGTTCGTGCGGTAGAGAATCGCGAAATCGTCATAGGTTCGCTGTCCGTTCTTGAGCAAATCGATCTCCTGCGCGATGTAATAGGCTTCTTCCTTGTCGCTGTCGCATCGCCGGTAGACGATCTTATCCCCCGCCTCCTTGTCCGTCCAGAGTTTTTTTGCCTTGCGGCCGCGGTTGTTCCGAATGACAGAATGCGCCGCCGCCAGAATATTGCCGTAGGAGCGATAGTTCTGTTCGAGCTTGATCACACGCGCCTGCGGAAAATCTTTTTCAAAGTTAAGGATGTTGCTGATGTCCGCGCCGCGCCACTGGTAGATACACTGGTCATCATCGCCGACCACGCAAAGGTTCTGACGTGCCTTGGCCAGCAGGCGGATAATCTCGTATTGGATGTGGTTGGTATCCTGATATTCGTCCACGAGGATGTAACGGAAACGGTGCTGATAATCCGCGAGGATATCCGGATTGTCACGCAGCACATGCAGGGCGTTGACCAAAAGGTCATCAAAGTCCATGGCGTTGTTCCGTTTGAGCTGCTCCTGATAGGCCCGGTAGACACTGCCGATCACCTTGCTGCGGAAGTTGTCCGCCTCGGTCTCGAGGTATTCCCGCGGGCTGACGTCATGCTCCT
This sequence comes from uncultured Eubacteriales bacterium, assembly GCA_900551415.1. Classification (GTDB taxonomy): domain Bacteria; phylum Bacillota; class Clostridia; order Peptostreptococcales; family Anaerovoracaceae; genus CAG-238. Next base: position 5,286 of record URWB01000059.1, on the reverse strand, counting down.
TCTGCTTGCTGATTGCTGCGGAAAGGTAGGCCTGCGGATAGAGCTTCGCGTCAATATTCTGCTCCTTCATGATGGTTTTTATCAGCGTTTTTTGATCGATCGTATCGTACACGACGAAGTTGTGCTGATAGCCGATTCTCTCACAATGCTCACGCAGGATACGCAGGCTCATGGCATGAAAAGTCATGATCCACATGCCCGGGCATCGTCCGACCAGCTTCTCGACACGTTCTCGCATCTCGCCGGCCGCCTTATTGGTGAAGGTTACCGCCAAAATCTGATAGGGACTCACGCCCTGCTCGATCAGGTACGCGATGCGGTGCGTCATCGTCGCGGTCTTCCCGCTGCCCGCGCCCGCCAGGATCAGCAGCGGTCCGTCAACATGGGTCGCCGCCTTGCGCTGTTCTGGATTCAAATGGTCTAAATTCATGTATTGGTACTCCTTCGCTCCTTCGTTTTCATACAACATTATTCTACCAAAAAATGCGGACGGTTTCCAGTGCCGCGCCGCATTTTCGACGTACTATTTTTCGACCTTTTTCGACAGGGGCGGCGCGAAGCAAGCGCGCCGAGGCAAAATACGGGCGATCCGAGATGAGAATCGTGCATGCGCCGAAGGGAAAGGCGCGCGCAAGATGCGCCGCGTAATTGACAGCCCTTGGATTTTTTTGTATGATATTCTTATCCTTACAAAGGGGTTTCGGATTCCATCATGACACAAGATCACAGACAAAAAGCGGGCTGTGTGCCCCCATGCGCCGACGAAGGCGCGCCTTGCGCGCAAGGAACTCCCGCGCCTTGCGCGTGGGCCGCGAGCTATGTCTACCTGCTCGAATGCGGAGACGGCAGCTTTTACTGCGGCTGGACCAATAATCTGGCAAAACGGGTGGCCGCCCATCAGCTCGGAAAGGGCGGCCGCTACACGCGCAGCCATCTGCCGGTACGCCTGGTCTATTATGAACCGGCAGACGGCAAAGAGGCCGCTCTAAGACGAGAAGCGGCCATCAAAAAATTGACCCACGCGCAGAAGCGTCGGCTGATTGAGCAGGGCAGACCCTAGCATCCAAGCCACGATCCGGCGGCAGCCCACATCGAGATGCCGCCCGCAAAGACCGCGCCTTCTTTTTTTGCGGCAAGTAAAGAGCGGCCGGAATCCTTGTTCCCACCGCTCTTGTTAACGCAAAACTTTTTACGCGCCTACGCGCTTTTTACGAAATTCGAAGCACGCATGCTTTTTACGCTACGAAAAAATCTTTTCCGGTACCGTGTAACCGTCCGGCAGCGCGACCATCGCCACATAATTGCCCTCGGTCTGTACCTGCGCGTTCTGTGCCCACAGCTGCGCGGTTTCCGGATAAAAGCTGTCATCGGACGCGGTATCGATGCGCTGATTGAAAATATCCACAACGCTTTGGACATCCTTGCTGTCGGCGACCTCGACCAACATGATCTCGCAGAATCCGGTCACCGCGTGCTGATAGCAGACCTCCTGCTTGAGTTTGATCGCGCCAAGCCCCGGATAAACTTCTTCGATCGCGTCCTGATCCGTTGTTTCAAACATCACACCGCTCAGATCGTCGGTGTTCTCCGGCTGTGCCGCCAGAATCTCCTGATAAACCTCCTGCAGGTCATAGCTTTTGCTGCTGTCACCGCCGCAGGCTGTCAGCATTCCGGCCAGTAAAACGCAGATCAGTGCCGTCGTCACTGCCTTTCGCGTTGCTTTCGCGATGTTCGCACACAAACCGGCGTGAGCAGCATGCGCGTTTTTGCTTGTTTTCATAGCTTCCGTCCTCCTTTTCGTACTCCAATCAGTTTCAGTATAGAGCGGCGAAAAGCAGACGTCAAGTTTTTTTATCACGCGGCGAAAGGCGGAGGTCAGGTTTTTTTCTCACGCGGCGAAAATGAAAATCAGGGATCAGGTTTTTGCTCGTACCTTTTTCGCGAGGCGATCCCGCAGAAAGGTTCTGACATCAATGAAAGACACAAAAAAAGGTGATTTTACCACCGGTCCCATCACCAAAAACATACTCCTTTTCGCGCTGCCCCTCATGTGCGGTAATCTGCTGCAGCAGATGTACAATATCGCGGACACCTGGGTCGTGGGGCGATTTTTGGGTGCAGACGCGTTGGCTGCTGTTGGCTCCTCCTACACGCTCATGGTGTTTTTGACCTCGATCCTTTTAGGGCTCTGCATGGGCAGCGGCGCCGCGATCTCCATGGATTACGGGAGCGGCCAGACCGACCGGATGCGGCGTGATGTCTTCCTCTCCTTTGCGCTGATTGCTGCCCTTTCGACCTTCCTCAACGTGCTGGTCTATATTTTCATCGACCCGATCCTTGACCTGCTCTGTGTGCCTGCAGATGTCGTACCGCTGATGAAAACCTATCTGCTGATCATCTTCGCGGGCATTTTTGCGACTTTTCTCTATAACTATTACGCGAGCATTCTGCGCGCTATCGGCAATTCCGTTGTGCCGCTCATCTTCCTCGCGGTTGCGGCGCTGCTGAATGTCGCGCTGGATCTGCTCTTTGTCATCGTGCTCAGGCTCGGCGTCGGCGGTGCTGCTTTTGCGACCGTCATCGCACAGTTCGTATCCGGCATCGGCATCATGCTCTACACGCTGCTGCGTTTCCCTGCACTCAGACCAAAAAAAGACGACTGCAGATGCAGCCGCGAAGCGCTGGGCAGGATCCTCAACCTGTCGCTGATGACCTGCCTGCAGCAATCCATTATGAATTTTGGAATTTTGATGATTCAGGGGCTGGTCAACAGCTTCGGAACGGTCATCATGGCTGCCTTCGCCGCCGCGGTCAAGATCGACTCCTTCGCCTACATGCCGGTGCAGGACTTCGGCAACGCGTTTTCGACCTTCGTGGCGCAGAACTTCGGCGCAGGGAAAACTGACCGCATCCGCCGCGGGGTACGCAGCGCGTTCTTCACGTCCGCGGTGTTCTCTCTATGCGTCAGCCTGGGTGTCGTATGCTTCGCCACTCCCCTGATGCGCGTTTTTATCGATCCTTCCGAAACCGCGATCATCGCCGCGGGTGTCACCTATCTGCGCGTCGAAGGTTCCTGCTATCTCGGCATTGGTCTGCTGTTTTTGCTTTATGGCTATTACCGCGCGGTGGACAAGCCGTTGATGTCCGTGATTCTGACCGTTGCCTCTCTCGGTACCCGCGTCGCGCTCGCCTACGCGCTCGCGCCGCTGCCCGCCGTCGGCGTCATCGGCATCTGGGCCGCGATTCCGATTGGCTGGGCTCTGGCGGATGCCATCGGCATTGGGTATTATTTTTCCAGATCTAAATAATCCTTGAGCGCGTCCATGCAGTTCATGGCGTCGTTGTATCCAAGATAATAGAGGTCGCCGAGTTTTTCCATATTCTTTTCGATGCGTCCGACAGTCAGCGGCTCCGACGGACAGATCATAAAGATCCGCCCCGCCTCCTTGAGCTTCGTCAAAGCCTCGCACTCCCGATTATACTCCACGTCGGATTTGCGGAGATTGTCGAGCAGATTCGGATAGTCATGGTACAGACCGCGCGCGACACCCTTCGGCGTATGCGGTGCACGGTAATCCTCCGGTCTGGTTCGTACGACCACGATCTTTTCATATCCCTCCGCGAGCGCCCATTCGTAGGGAATGCAGCGTGAACAGCCGCCGTCCAAACACTCTCGGCCCTCCACGACGACCATCTGCGAAAAATACGGCATCGACGCGGAGGCCTGCAGCGCCTTAAAAATATTTTCGCACTTTCCTTTTTCAAAATACAGCGGTTTGCCGGTTCGGCAGTCGGTTGCCACAGCCACGAAGCGCCGACGCGGATCATGCAGTCTCTCTACGTTCAGCGGCTCGTAGCGGTTCAGCTCGTGAAACGCGAAGTCAAAGCCGATCAATCCATGATTACGGCGCATCGCGGTCAGCCCCACATAGCGCTGATCGTGACGAAAGCGTAGGTTTGTCCGTGCCGCGCGGCCGATATTGCCTGCCACATAATTCAGCCCATTGAGCGCTCCCGCGGACACCCCAATGGTGCAGGACAGATTGAGCCCATTCTCCATCATCGCGTCCAGCACGCCCTCTCCGTACACGCCGCGAAACGCGCCGCCCTCCAAAACCGCGCAGCCTTCGACGATGGTATCCGGCGCGATTCCCTTCGGCAGCGCGTCAATGCCGGAGTATATCTTTTTTTGTCTTACATGATTGATATGTCTCATTTTATATCCCCTTTGATTTTGATTTTCCCCGCCGCGTGCGCGCGGCTTTTGGGCTAGCCGTTATTCCTGGAGCATTTCTCCGCGTCGATGGCAAGCACCAGCATCAGCGCGCAGAGCGCGTCCGCGGGGTCGCCCACATCAATCACATAGGTATCGGTCAGTCGCAGCAGTTCCTTAGAAACCGTCGCGACAATCCTGCCGTCTTGATCAAGCACATCATAATCCCACTCAAAGAAGTTGCCTTCCACGCGCCAGCCGTTAAAATCAACATGAAATTTCGGTTTGAATAGAGTAAATTCCTTGCTCACACAGCCTGCGTACTGTTCTCCGACATACAGCTCAAACTTTGGCAGCAGCGTCAGCACACGTTCCTGCACCAACCCGACCTCCTGTCCGAAGCTGTCAAAAATCTTGAGGCGATGCCCCCAGGAGAGCTGTCCTTTTACAACATAGCGCGTTTCCCCACTCTCATCATAAATGTCATAGCTGTCAAACCATGAAAAAAACCTTTGCTTGAATAATAATTTCATTTCTTTTTTTCCCCTCTCACACGCTGCGATACCACGCTGTCCAGCGGAAGCATCCGAATCTCCACACTGCCGTCCGCGCGACGCGTAATCAGCGTTCCGCCGCGTTGAATCCGGCTTTTGCGGATACCGCGGTATCCCAGATAATCGATCGACATGCCATAGGTCATGCGAATCCCTTTATATTCTAAGGAAAGCGTGTTCAGATGGTCATGGCCGCAGAAAATCCAACGGATGACACCGTTTCTCACCGCTTCCTCAAAAAAATCTCCCTTGTATTTTGAGATTCCAAAATATTCGTCTTTTTCGCCCACGCTGCCATGCCGGTAAATCACCGCCCGGTCACCGAGCTTCATTTTTTCGTACGCTTCCTTGAATTCCCGCGGCGGCATGTGAAAAAAAGCCATTGCCCGCACCGTTGGATCTTGTGCTTTCAGCGCGTCAAGCCGCTCCATGCACCAACGCGTCTGATCCTCGTGTATGCGGTCGAAACCGCTGTAGAACCAGCCGCCCTCTCCGTACATGTTGGAATCCAGCAGCACC
>URWB01000058.1 GCA_900551415.1 uncultured Eubacteriales bacterium | reverse complement strand
TGGTATAATGTCCTTGCACAGCGATTGCCGAGCACTAAGCGACGGCAGAGCTGATGCAAGACAGATGCCCAGAGTTCTTAGCGATTGCCGAGCCGCAGGTGAAGGCAGAGCTTAGATCTTATGGTATAATATTTATACTGTTTAACCTTGCGGCTCTGCCGCGGGTCAGGAAGCATGGAAGTACGTATGAATCAGAACGCGGGCGCGAAATCGACGACGCGTCCCATTGCAGAGGAAGGTTAAGATGGAAAAAGCAGAAAAAAATTTACATACAGCTGTGTTGTCTGTACCCCTGCCAATCTGTATCATCAATGAGCAAGGGAAGATTATCGGAGCCAGCGACCAGATCAGTCAGGTGTTTTTGTATGACGATATTCTGGACGGAGATCTTTTTGCGCTGACAGGCGTAAAAGTCGCGGAGCTTTATCAGTCTTTGCAGGACGGCATCTGTCCGATCATCAAAAGAAACGACAGAGTCTTTAAGCTCGCGGCGCAAAAAAGCGAAGAAGATGAACACAGCCTGCTTGTGTTCTTTTATGATATCACCAATCTGGAGGAATTAAAAGACCGATACAATGCGGAGAAGCCGTGTGTCGCCAAAATCCAGATTGATAACTACGATGAACTGATCAGCAACGCGGGCTCGGCGCCGCGGCTGGCACTCTCCGGAGAGATCGATCAGCTGCTCCGCAAGTGGGCGGCTAAGATCAACGCATCTGTCAGCAGAGTGCGCAACAGCGCTTATCTGATCTGGTTTGAGCAACAGTACCTGGAGCGAATGACCTCCGCGAAATTTGACATCCTTGATGAAGTCAGGCATCTGGAAACGGGCGCGGACTTTCCGGCGAGCTTGAGTATCGGCGTCGGTGTCGGCGGCAAGAACCTGGCGCAGACCGAAGCTTACGCGGACGCGGCGCTGGATTTGGCGCTCGGACGCGGCGGAGATCAGGCTGTCGTCAAACGCAACCTCAAGGTCGAATACTTCGGCGGCAAGCTGCAGACCGTAGAAAAGAGCAATAAGGGAAAATCCAGAATCGTCGGTCACGCGCTCAAACAGCTGATCGACCAGTCCAAAAAAATATTCATCATGGGACACGCGAATCCGGATATGGACAGCTTCGGTTCGGCGCTGGGTATTACCAGACTCTGCGTGTTATGCGAAAAGGAGCCTTATCTGGTCATCGACGAGGTCAATGAAAGCCTGCAGGAAATTTTCAAACAGGCAAAGGAAAGCGATGATTACCAGATTATCAGCTCCGAAAAGGCGCTGAGTCTGGCGGAAGAGGAGAGTCTGCTCATCGTGACAGACACCCACAGACCGAGTCTGGTGCAGTGTCCGGAGCTGCTCAAAATCTGTGAACGCATCGTGGTCATCGACCATCACAGGAAGATGGAGGAATGCATCGAAAATCCGGTGCTCGCGTATATGGAATCCTACGCCTCCTCCGCCTCAGAGCTTGTGGCGGAAATGCTGCAGTATATGATCAGCAAAAAGAGCCTCAACAAGCTGGAGGCGGAAGCGCTGCTGGCAGGCATGACCATCGACACCAACGGATTTTCTGTCAAAACAGGGGTGCGCACCTTCGAGGCGGCCGCGTGGCTGCGCAGACAGGGCGCGGACCCAACAGAAGTGAAACGGTTTTTCCAAGAGGAAATTTCCAATATAAAGCTGCGCGCTGAAGCGGTGCTGTCCGCGCAGGTGTTTGAGAACGGCGTGGCAATCTCGGCGTGCCGCAAGGAACGAAGTGACGCGCAGATTCTGTGCGCGCAGGTCGCGGATCAGCTGCTGACCGTCAAGGGAGTGAAATCCTCCTTTGTCGCGGGCAGAAACGAGGCCGGCAAAACCGTCATCAGCGCCAGATCGCTGGGAGAGGTTAACGTACAGGTGATCATGGAAAAATTCGGAGGCGGCGGACATCTGACCACCGCGGCCGCGCAGGTTGATATGAGCGTCGGCGAAACAATCAAAAAAATAATGGATATGATGGAGGTAAATCAAGATGATCGTAATCTTAAATAGAGATGTAAAGGGAACCGGCAAAGCCGGCGATGTGGTAAAGGTCAGCGACGGCTACGCGAGAAACCTGCTCCTGCCGAAGGGCTACGCGACCGAAGCAACTGACGGCAACATCAGAAGTCTGGAAAAGCAAAAAGCAATCGCGGCGGAGAAGAAGGCCGAGGAAAAGGCAGCCGCGCAGGCAATCGCGGAGAAGCTCGGCGGTCTGACCGTCAAGATTCAGACAAAAGCCGGAGAAAACGGCAAGGTCTTCGGGTCCATCACCTCGAAGGATATCGCGGAAAAGCTGAAGGAACAGCACAAGATTACCATCGATAAGAAAAAAATTCTGCTCGACGGCCCGATGAAACAGACGGGAACCTTCAGCGTCGATGTCAAGCTCTACCCGGAAGTAAGCGGCAAGCTGACGGTAGAGATCAGCGCGGAATAAGCCGGACACGGTCTGCTTCTCGAAAAACAAGCGGAGAAGCAGACTTCTCACGAAAACTTCAAAAAAAACACACGAAAAAAGACGAGGAGTTTGCTATGATAGAGAGGATCCCTCCGCACAACGAGGAGGCAGAACGCTCCGTACTCGGCGCAGCCATGCTGAACAAGGAGGTTCTCTTTGACATTTTGGAGGAGGTCAGGGAAGACGACTTCTATAACGAAAGTCACAAGGAGATCTTTCGAGCCATCTGGGAGCTGTACCGCAAAAACAGCGCGGTCGATATGCTCACCGTCTGCGAAGAATTAAAAAGCAGACAATCGCTGGACATGGTCGGCGGCAGAGCCTATATCGCGACACTCACCGCGGAGGTTCCGGCCACCGCGAACGGCAGGGAATACGCGAAGATCATCGCCGAAAAAGCGGTGATGCGGCAGATGATCCGCACCGCGGAGGATATCACCGAAAAGGGCTACCAAAGCAAGATGGCGGCCAGGGAAATTCTCGATTACGCGGAGAGCGGCATCTTTCAAATCGCGCAGAGGCGGCAAAAAAACGATTACACCAAAATACAGGATGTGCTGCTCGAAAATCTCAAGATTATCGACGCGGCAGCGCAGAATAAAGATAAAATTACGGGAATCCCTACGGGCTTTCACGATCTGGACGAAAAGACCAGCGGTCTGCAGCGTTCGGATTTGATCATTGTAGCGGCGCGGCCCGGCATGGGCAAGACCGCCTTCGCGCTCAATATCGCGCAGCAGAGCGCGGTCAAGCACGGAACCTCCGCCATCATTTTCAGCCTGGAAATGTCCAAGGAACAGCTTGGACAGAGACTGCTGGCGATGCAGGCCCGCGTGGAAATGCAAAAGCTCAAGCAGGGAGATCTGGACCGCAAGGATTGGGACCGCGTTTCATTGGGCGTGGACGAGCTGAACAATTCCAAAATCGTCATCGACGACACGCCCGGCATTTCGCTGATGGAAATGCGAAACAAATGCCGGCGTCTGAAGGCCGAGCAGGGACTGGATTTAATCGTGGTGGACTACCTGCAGCTGATGACCTTCGAAGGCAGGACGGACAACAGACAGCAGGAGATCAGCGCGCTTTCCAGAAACATGAAGCTTTTGGCCAGAGAAATGAATTGCCCTGTCATTCTGCTTTCGCAGCTTTCGCGCGCGCCCGAGCTCAGACAGGACAAACGGCCGATGCTTTCGGACCTGCGTGAATCCGGCTCCATCGAGCAGGACGCGGATATCGTCATTTTCCTGTATCGTGACGACTACTACAACGAAAACACCGAGAAGCCGGGCGTGTGCGAGGTCAATATCGCCAAGCACAGAAGCGGCCCGACCGACAAAATAGAGCTGACCTGGGTAGCAAGATATACCAAGTTCAGCGACAAGGCGCTGTAAAGCGGCGCGAGCGAGGAACCTATGGGATTTACAAAGGCAAAGGTGAAAGACTTTTACCTGTTGACCACAGATGTGGAGAATATTTTTATCAATGAATACCTGCCCGCGGCGCCGGGAGATTATGTAAAGGTCTATCTTTACGGCCTGCTCTACGCGCAGACGGGTGCGGACATGGACGCGCGCACCTTCGCGCGCCAGCTCAGACTGCCGCCGGAAACGATTCGACAGGCGTGGGACTATTGGGAAAACATGGGTGCCATCAGGCGCATTCGAAGCGGTGCAAAAGCCGCGGAGGCGGTGAACGCGCAGGAGGATATCGAGTTTCTCAATCTGCGCGTCAAGATGTACGGCAGCGCCACGAATGAGTCGGAAACGGCAGACGAAGCGGAGCCGCATGGTGAGGATAAAATCGGCAGCGCCGCCGACAAGCTCTGCGACAGCGGCGTCAAGGAATTTATACAGGAACTGGAAAGTCGGACGGGGAGACTGTTCGACCCACAAAAAGAGCTTGCGGAGATTCTTTCCTGGGAGGAAGCCTTCAGCGTCAGCAAAGACGTGATTCTGGAAGCGTTTTCTTATTGCTACGAAAGAGAAAAGACCGGCCTGTCCTACATCAAAAAAGTGGTAATGGGTTGGGGCGAGCAGGGACTCAGAAGCAAAGAGGAGGTTGAAGCCTATCTCAAGGAGAATGGGATTCGACAGAGTATGTATAAGCGCGTGCTGCAGTCGCTGGGACTGAACCGCGGCGCGACGGAGGCGGAGAAGCGCATGATGAACGTTTGGTTTGACGAGATGCGCTGCAGCTTGGAACGGGTGCTGGAAGCCTGTGACAGAACGCTGTCAACCGCCAATCCAAACCTCAGATATGTCAACAAGGTGCTGGAGAACTGGTACGAGGAGGCAAAGAGCAGAGGTCTGGATGTGAATCAGAAAACAACAGTCACACAGGCTGTTTTAAATCAATATTACGCGTTTCTTCGCGAACAGGCGGAGGAAACGGCGCAGGCGCACAAGCGGGAGATTTATGAGAAGCTGCCGCGCGTAGAAGAAATTGACAATATGCACAGAGAAATCGGAAAGAGCCTCACCAAGGGTCTTCTGACCGGAATGAAGGATTCGCAAAAATCGCAGTTCCGGCAGCAGATTCGCGCTTTGGAGGAAGAACGCGCCGTTTTGCTGACGGAGCATAATTACCCGATGGATTACACAGATGTCAAATATGCCTGCGAAAAATGCAGCGATACCGGCTTCGATGAAAACGGAGCGCGATGCAGCTGTGTTCGTCAAAGAACAGGAGAAGCAGAAATATGGCAAAAAAGAGACAAACAAACAAGCTGATGCCGCGTCTCATCGACGGCGGCGCGCGACTTGTAGAGGAAACGGATAAGTTGCTGGATCAGGCGGGACCTTTTTTTGCGCGGCAATCCGATGAGATCATCGGCGCGTGCGCGGGACTGGTCACAGAGTACGACAACTTCGCGGACCTTGCCGCGTGGTTTTTGGGGCGAAGCTTCGTCAAAGCCGCCAGAAGGTGGCATGACCTGCATATCAGCCTGCAGCAGCACCGTAAGGAAATCGTCAAGCATTTTGCGATCGGCTTTGTCGTTGTCATCGGCGCGGTTGCCGTTTACGCGACCAGCACCGATTACGAGTACGCCTACAACGGCAGGACGCTCGGTATTGTAAAGGAACAAAAGGACGTGCTTGAGATTCTCGATCTGGTCAGTGATGCCTTGTCGCAGGAATACGGCTCGAACATCGTCATCGATCCGGAAACGGATATTACCTTTACGCCCGTACTCAAATTCGGCAAGCAAATCGATGATCCGGATACAGTTCTGCGCCGCTTCACCTACATGGGCGACATTCAGGCGCAGGCCTACGCGATTGTCGTTGACGGCAAGCGCATGGTGACCGTCGAGAGCGAAAAGATCGCGCAGGATGTGCTGGATACCATTTTAGACACCTACATCAAGGGCTCGCGGAGCGATTATGAAAGCATCGGCTTCGCAGAGGATATCAAGATCGAAGCCTACAATACCACTCTGGCGAACGTCAGCAGTAAGGCGGCAGCGACCAAAAAACTCAAGAGCGGCGGCCAGCAGGAGCAGACCTATGAGGTTGTCGCGGGCGATACGCTTTATGGAATCTGCAGCAAGCTTGGTGTATCCTTGAGCGAGCTGAAGGAAATGAATCCAAAGGTAAAGGATACCATGGTGCTGCATGTCGGCGATACCTTCGTCACGCAGCAGGAAGTTCCGCTGCTGACCGTTGAAACCGTAGAAATCGCGACCTTCGCGGAATCCATAGACTATAAGACGGAGTACAAGGAATCCTCCTCATACTACAAGGGCGAGACCATTGTTACCCGAGCCGGTAAAAAAGGTAAGGCAAAAGTGACCGCGCGTCTGACCAAGCGAAACGGCAAGACGGTCGATCGTGAGGACCTCAGCAAAAAGACTATCAAAGAGCCGGTGGCCAAAATCGTGGTTAAGGGTACCAAGGCAGTACCGCCGAAGAAGGGTACCGGACGCTTCATCAGGCCGGTCAGCGTCGGCGTCTATCGCGGCTACGGCATGCGCTGGGGCAGAATGCACTACGGTCTGGACTACGCGGCAGCGACGGGAACGACGATCCGCGCCGCGGACGGCGGCACCGTTACTAAGGCGGGCTGGTCTGGTGCTTACGGCTATCGTATCGTCATCGACCACGGCGGCGGCTTCAAGACGCTGTACGCGCACTGCAGCAGCATCAGCGTATCCGTCGGACAGCAGGTATATCAAGGACAGAAGATCGGCGCGGTCGGCAGCACCGGACGAAGCACCGGCGCGCACTGCCACTTTGAGATCTTCAAGAACGGCGGGAACGTCAACCCGGCGAGCTACCTGTAAGCAAGCCTGTTAATTTTAGAGCGAACAAAAAGTCTGCACCGCGATTTGCCGGTGTCTGTCTGTGGGCGTGCCTCATACGCCGCCCGCGGCAGCTGCCGCGGAATCAGGTGCAGATTTTGCCTTTTGCATTGGCGCGCTCTGCGTAAAGCCGGATGCCGCAAAAAAAGCACGCATGAATATTTTCCCGGGAAAATATAATGAAGCAAAGACAGCGGCAGGAGGTAGCGCTATGGAGCAGCAGAGCATATATTTGGAAAATCGCGAGAGAATGACGATCAATCAGGTGATTGACGTGGATGCCTTCGATGAGGAAACGCTATGGGCGAATCTTAAGGAGGGGGCGGTCGAGATCAGCGGATCGGGGCTGCATATAGAGAAGCTGGATTTGGCGGAGGGTGTTTTGATTGTGAGCGGCATCATCTGCGCGTTCGCTTATGTGGAACCGAAGAAGCAAAAGGCCGGCAAGCGCTTGCGGGCACTGCACGCGAAATTCCGCAATGAGTGAGCTGATTCAAAGCCAGCTGACGATTTTGGGCGTCATGGGCAGTGCGGGGGCGGCCGCGGGGCTGGTCTATGATATTTTTGAAGCCTTTGCCGCGCTGCGCGGCTGGCAGAGGCAGAAGCGATGGGCGTCGGAAATATTCTGTTTCCTGTGTATCGGTTTTTTGAGCGGAGAGTTTCTCTATGCCGCGGATTACGGAAAAGTGACATTTTTTAGTATTTGCGCGTTTGGAAGCGGGCTTTGGTTGTACAAAAAAACTTTTTGTGGTACAATGTCCTTGCACAGTCATTGGCAAGCCAAAGGCACAGACAAAAAAGATATAAACCAGGTGGCCGGGCGAAGGCGATTGACAAAGCGAAAATGAAGGCAGAGCCCTCCGCGTTTGGACAAATGAGAAGATAAAACTGCTGCGGCATACACAACGCAGGACAGAAGGGATACGCATGGCAAAAAAAAGCAGACTCCATGAGTTTGAAAAGAACAACCGCGTAATCAACATCCCGCAGGCACAGGACGCGCGCCGCGAGCGATTGGAGATTGCCAGACAAAAAAAAGCGGGAACGCGAAAAAAGAAGATCAGGATCAATTACATGCGGATGGCGCTCTTCGCGCTCGTTTTGGTGATCGGGATCTCCTTTGTGGTGTCCGCGGTCAAAATTGTGCAGCTGCAGGGAGAAAAAAAAGAGGTTGCCGCCAAGAATGACGAGCTCACGCACAAAAAAGAAACGCTTGAGATGGAATACGAAAATGTCAAGCTGCCGGAATATATCGAAAATCAGGCAAGACGCGACTTAAAGCTGGTAAAGCCACAGGAGCTTTTGTTCGCGTTCAACGAGGAAAAACAGACCGGTAAGACCAGGAACGACAGCGGCACAGACGATACGAAGCAGACAGAGGATCAAAATACAGATGGAAAAACGAAAAATTGAGGAAGTGATCGTCGTGGAGGGCAGAGATGACACCGCGGCGGTGAAACGCGCCATCGACGGACTGACAATTGAAACGCATGGATTTGGGATTCGGCGCGAGACTTGGGCGCTGATTGAAAAGGCCTATCGGGAAAAAGGCATCATCATCTTTACCGATCCGGACTACGCCGGCGAAGAAATCCGCAGACGATTGACGAAACAGTTCCCGGACGCGAAGCAGGCATTCCTTTCGCGCGAATACGCGCAAAAAAAAGACGATATCGGCATCGAAAACGCGGAGCCGGAGGCTATTTTGGAAGCGATCGAGAAGGCGCACGCGACCTTCCGCAAGGAGGGCGCAGGGGAGGCGGATTTGTATACCGCCGAAGACCTGTTCGCTGCGGGGCTTAGCGGCGGCGCGGATTCCAAACAGCGCAGAGAAAAACTTGGACAGGTTCTCGGGATCGGCTACGCGAACGCCAGAGGACTCCGCGGCAAACTCAATCAATTCGGAATCAGAAAAGAGGAATTCTATGAAGCTATACGCACCATCGACCATTCGGGAGATTAAAGAGAAATATGGATTTCGGCTGTCCAAAAGCCTTGGACAGAATTTTTTGACAGATAAAAACATCATCGATGAGATTATCGAGGGCGCGGGCATCGGACCGCGGGATCTGGTGATTGAGATCGGACCCGGGATCGGGGTGCTGACCTGGGAAGCGGCGCAGCGCGCGCAGAAGGTCATCGCCGTCGAGATTGACCAGAATCTCATTCCGATTCTGGGGGAAACCCTGCGGGAGGCGGACAATATCGAGATTGTCAATCAGGATATCCTCAAAACGGATCTCAATACGCTGATTGAAGCAAAAAAAGCGGAAGCTGAGGCGGCAGACATGCCGCTTGCGCATGTGCGCGTCATCGGCAATCTGCCGTACTATATTACAACGCCGATCATCATGAAGCTCTTGGAGGACGGTGTCGCGGCGGACAGCATCACCGTTATGATGCAGAAGGAGGTCGCGGAACGCATGCGCGCGCTGCCGGGTACCAAAGCCTACGGCGCACTCTCTGTGGCAGTGCAGTATTACTGTGAAGTGGAGAATGTTGTTACGGTGCCGGCGAGCTGCTTCGTGCCGCAGCCGAAGGTGGACTCGGCGGTACTGCGTCTGGATAGGCGAAGCGAGCCGCCGGTGACGCTTTTGGATGGGGAAATGTTTTTTCGCTGCGTCAAGGCGGGGTTTGGGCAGCGTCGCAAAACCCTCTCCAACGCGTTGATGGGTGTGGAACAGATTACGAAACAAATTGTAGGGGACTCCCTCGCAGGGGCGGGCATTGATCCGGTAAGAAGGGCAGAAACTTTGGATTTGGAAGAATTCGCGCGGCTCGCGAACGAAGTCGCGGAAAGATTACGCAAATAGCGGAAGGGGAAACGGATGGATAAATTTGAAAGATTTGATAAATTTGAAAAGCTGGACCGAAAAGTAGAAGAAACCATTCGCGAAGTGGAAACCATGGACAGACGGAAGTTCTATCGCAACAGTTTTGTCTGCGCCGGCGTCTGGGCGCTGCTCTTGAATCTGGTGATTGAAACGCTCGGCAGGTTTCCGACAGTGGGAATCTTTGGCGGACTGTCCTTTATGGTGCACAGCCCGCTGGTCTTTTTATATAACGCCTTGATTCTCTACGCGACCTTAGTGCTGGCATCGTTGTTCAAACGGAGAGTTTTTTTCTTTACCATTGTTTCAATTTTCTGGCTGGGCATCGGCATCATCAACGGCGTGATCCTGACACAGCGCATGACGCCGTTCACCGTAAAGGATCTGAGCAATCTCAATGACGGACTGACCATCGTGACCAATTACCTCAGCAAGCTTGAAATCGCGGGTGCGATTGCAGCGGTGCTGATCGCTGTCGGCCTGCTGGTGCTGCTTTTTATCAAGGGACCGCAAAAAAGAGACGGCGTGAAACGCAAGCGCAATCTGGTCGCGGTGATTTTGGTCATCGTCTTCACCTTCCTGTCATCCTCCTTTGTGATTAAGACAGGCATTGTGCAGACTTTCTTCGGCAACCTCGCCTATGCTTATCGAGACTACGGTGTGGTCTACTGCTTTGTCAATACCTGGCTGAACACTGGAATCAGCAAGCCGGACGGATACAGCAGAGAAGAAATTCTTTCTATCTTCGACAAAAAAGAACTCGGTGATGACAACGCCATGCTGCTTACCCAAAAGGATGAGGACGAGCAGCATCCGAACATCCTGTTTTTGCAGCTGGAATCTTTCATCGATCCGATGACGATTCAGAGCATCACACTTTCGCAGGACCCATGCCCGAACTTCCGCAAGCTGATGCAGACCTATTCCTCGGGCGAGCTGACCGTACCGGCCTGCGGGGCAGGTACCGCCAACGTGGAGTTTGAAGTGCTAACCGGACTGTCAGTAAAGTTTTTCGGCCCGGGCGAATATCCGTATAAGTCGGTCTTAAAAGAAAAAACCGGAGAAAGCCTTGCCTACGACCTCGACAGTCTCGGCTACACCTCGCACGCGATTCATAATCACAGGGCAGTCTTTTACAACCGCAACAGCGTTTTTTCGAACATGGGCTTTGACACCTTCACGAGTGTGGAATACATGAAAAATGTCGAAAAGACGCCGAAGAACTGGGCGAAGGACTATGTGCTGACGGATTGCATTACTGACGCGCTGGATTCTACAAAGGGGCGCGATATGATCTATACGATATCGGTGCAGGGACATGGCAAGTATCCAACCCAGCAGATCATACAAAATCCGGCGATTGAGGTCACCTCGGCGCCGACGGAGGCGCTGAAGTGGAAATATGAATACTATGTCAATCAGGTTTACGAGATGGATCAGTTTATCAAGGAGCTGACAGATACGCTCGCCAAGCGTGAGGAACCGACCGTCCTCGTGATGTACGGCGATCATATTCCTGCGCTGGATATGACCGAGGATGATCTGGAAAGCGGCAATCTCTACGGCACGCAGTATCTGATCTGGAACAATATAAATCTGCCGAAGGACGACGAAAATCTCCACGCCTATCAGCTCGCGGCGCACGTGATGGACATGCTGGATATGCAGGTAGGCACGATCTTTACCTATCAGCAGAACCACAAGAACAGCGAAACCTATCTCGCGGATTTGAAGGCGCTTGGCTATGACATGCTTTACGGCAAATACTATATCTACGGCGGCAAGAATCCGTTCAAGCCGACGAATCTGAAGATGGGCGTCAACGATATTTCTATCGAGGAAATCGTCAAAATCGGAGACAAATATTACATCAAGGGCAGGAATTTCACGCAGTACAGCAAGGTCACGCTGAACGGCAAGGAGCTCAAGACCATCTATCTGGGCGAAAACGTGCTCGGACTTTTGGAGGATGTTGATCCGAACGACGCGGATAAGATGAAGGTCAGCCAGATTGAGAACAAGAGCGGAGAAATTTTGAGTACCACCGAATAGAGAGGAGAAATTCGCATGAGAAATATTGAAACAGAAAGATTGCTGCTGACGCCATGGACGATGGCCGAGGAGGATGTGGAAGGACTTTACGAATATGCCAGCGACCCCGAGGTCGGCCCGAACGCGGGCTGGAAACCGCATGCTGACAAGGCGGAGTCGGCACAGATTATCAAGGAGCTGTTCATGCCGCACGAGGTCTGGGCGATCCGCGAAAAGCGAACCGGCAAAATTATGGGCAGTATCGGTTTAGAGCCGGACAGAAGGCGTGAGGATGTTGCCAGCAGAGAAATGGGATATTCACTCGGCAAGGCCTTTTGGGGCAAGGGTTATATGACAGAGGCGGCGAAGGCCGTTATTGACTACGCGTTCACGCAGGAAAAGGAGCCAATCGTTATTTTGGCGATCTGCACAGGACCGGATAATCAGCGCTCCCAGCGCGTGATCGAAAAATGCGGCTTTGTGTATGAGGGTCGGCAGCGCAAGGGCTATCACATCTACGATGGCAGCGATCGGGATAATCTTGTTTATTCCATGCTTCGGGAAGAGTGGGAGCAAAGAAAAAACCGCGGATGAGCGGTGAGGTAAGAAAACAAGCAAAATCCTTAAATCATCGCGGTTGTGACTGGATAAGCCGACGATTGTGTGGGATTTTCATTCCCCTATGCTTGGGATATAAATGATGCTCAGCTTTATGCTGACCGACACGGAAAAACCCATTCGTATCTGCAAGCATTGTTTGCAGACCTTTGTGGCAAGCAGACCGAGTGCGGTATTTTGCAGCCCTCCGTGTAAGAATAAGTATAAAGTTTATAAGATCAGAACGAAGGAAAAGAAGGAATGAGGGGAAAGGAAACGAGGTATTAACGATATGAAATTATCTGATTTTATGGGCGAAGCTACGGAATATGATAAGAAAGAAATGCTCGAAGAACGTAAGCCTAAAAGTTGGTTAAAAAGCGTAAGCGCATTTGCTAACGGAATCGGCGGTGCATTGTTTTTCGGTGTGTCCAACGATGAAGTTCTTGTCGGATTAGATGATGCAAAGGGCATATCAGAGAAAATTAGCGAAGCTATTAAAACAAAAATGGATCCTGCACCACAAGTGATTTTGGAAATTCACGCCGAAGACGGCAAAAAGTTCGTTGTATTGCGAGTTCCGTCCGGACAGGAAACTCCTTATTACTACACGGGCGATGGTAATAGAATAGCCTATGTTCGTATCGGCAATGAGAGCGTCCCTGCAAGTGCGGTAGATTTGAAGCGTCTTGTTTTGCGTGGAAGCAATACGTCATTTGACAGCCTTTCTACCCGTTATTCATTTGAATCGCTTGCCTTTACAAAGCTGCGCTCCGTTTATCGTATGAGAACAGGTACAGAGTTGACGGATTCCGATTTTGTTTCTTTTGATCTTGTTGATGAAAACAATATGCTGACTAATGCAGGCGTGTTATTGGCGGATGAATCTCCGATGCGGCACTCTCGCCTGTTCTGTACCCGTTGGTACGGCGTGGACAAAGCCTCAGGCATTATGGAAGCACTTGACGATAAGGAATACAGCGGTTCATTGGTATCTTTGTTGCAGAACGGCACCGAGTTCGTTAAGAACAATACCAAGAAACGGTGGAAAAAGACCGGCAATGGACGAGTGGAGATGCCTGAATACCCTGAACAGGCAGTACATGAGGTCATTGTCAATGCGCTGATTCATCGTGACTATATGGAGATCGGCAGCGAGGTACACATTGATATTTTCGATAACCGCATGGAAGTATATTCCCCAGGCGGTATGTTTGATGGCTCTATCGTACAAGAGCTTGATATGGACAATGTAGCATCCAAACGCCGCAATCCTGTGATAGCTGATATTTTCAGCCGTATGCACTTTATGGAGCGTCGTGGCAGCGGATTCAAGAAGATCAAGGCAGATTATCGCCATGCGGTCAATTACCGTCCCGAAGTCGAGCCGATTTTCAGATCGACACCCAAATCATTTTTTGCTACGCTCTACAATCTGAATTACAAAGTTCCAATTGAAAAGGTGTTAATTGACCCGAAAAAAGTTGCAGTTGACGGAGAAAATGTGTTAATTGCTTCTGAAAAGCTTTTAATTGAAGCTGCGATTAACAGTTTGAACGCAAACAAGAACACTAAAGAAAATGTAAAAAAACTGTTTGCCTACATGAGCTTCGATGGTGTATTTGGACGTAATGATATAAT
>URWB01000057.1 GCA_900551415.1 uncultured Eubacteriales bacterium | reverse complement strand
GGAAATATCGTTCCGATATTTCCGGAATAACAAGAAAGTCTACCGCTAAAAATCTAATCGGCGAAGCCGACTTTCTTATATGACGCAGTGAGGAAATGAGGATGATCTATCTGGATAATGGGGCAACCTCCTACCCGAAGCCGCGCGTAATGCTGGCGGCGATGGAGGAATGTATATTAAAATATTGCGGCAATCCCGGGCGCTCCGGACACTTCCTGTCGATAAAAACGGGCGAAGAGGTTTACCATGCCCGCAAGCGCATCGCCGCGTTCTTTGGCATCGAAAAAGCGGAGCAGCTGATTTTCACCAAAAACACCACAGAAGCACTCAATTTAGGCATCAAGGGACTTTTGCGTTCCGGCGATCATGTCATTACAACGAGCATGGAACATAATTCGGTACTGCGGCCGCTTAAGAGTCTGGAAAAACTCGGTATCACGCATTCCGTACTTCGCGCGGACAGGGACGGGCTGCTTACCGCGGCGGACATCGAAAAAACGATTCGACCGAATACGAAGCTGATTATCGTTACCGCGGCTTCGAACGTGACCGGAGGCAAGATGCCGATTGCCGAGATCGGTGAACTCGCGAACCGAAAAGGGATTTTTTTTATGGTTGACGGCGCGCAGGGAGCGGGCTGTATGCCGCTTGACGTAGCACACATGCATATCGATTTGCTGGCCTTCCCCGGGCACAAGGGGCTGCTCGGACCGCAGGGAAGCGGAGGTTTGTACGCATCGCCACGAACGGCGCTGCGACCGATGCTGGAGGGAGGAACCGGAACAGAATCCAAGAGCAGAGAGCAGCCGCGGGAGTTTCCGGAGGGCTTTGAGGCAGGAACGATCAACGCGCCGGCAATCATCGGACTTGGCCGCGGCACAGAATTTGTCGCGAAAATCGGCGTAGATGTTATCGCGCGGTATGAGGAAGAGCTGATCTCCTATCTGGACGCATGTTTAGACGAAATGCCCGGCGTCCTTCGTTACGGACCGCCTGCCGGCAAAAAAACCGGCATCACCCTGTTCAATATCGAGGGTCTGCCCGCGGAGGAAGTGACCGCGACACTGAACAATCAGTACGGGATTGCGGTGCGCGGCGGCTATCACTGCGCGGGACTGGCACACAAGAGCATCGGGACATGGGAGCAGGGCGGCGTGCGTGTCAGCGTCGGTCCGTTCAACACCAAAGCGCAGATGCAAAAATTAACAGACGCCGTCTGGCAAATTAGCAGTAGACAAACGCGGCAAAACAGGTTACTCTAAATAAGACAGAGCCTTCACAAGTCAAACACGAACATAGGCTATTATAAAAAGACATAGCGTGCCCCGCGTGAAGAAACAGGGAAGCAGAAAAAAGAAATCAAAAAAACGAGAGTGAGGAAACCCCAATGAAAAAAATATTGGTCTTATGCATGATTTTTACCATGAGCTTCAGCATGTTTGCCTGCGGCTCGCGAAACGCGGACGCGGACGAAGGCGCGTCGAACGCGGCGGAGCAGCAGGAACAGGACGGAGAAACCGGAGAGGAAACGGAAACGCCGGATGTCATCATCCCGGACGGCTTCGCGGACGTGGGAGAAGAGGACGCAGAGGAAGGCGCTGCCTATGATTTTGGCTTTGCGGCAGCCAAGACCTTCGCGATGTCCGCCTCCGTCAAAAAACTGAACGGGAGCAAGATCGCTTCCGAGGCCAGCAGCTTGACAAGTCAGTTCCAAAAGGCGCTGGACGCCTCCGCGCTGGGCAGCTTCACAGCGGAAGCGGCGGATTACGACGAGTACGAAGGCGAGAGCATCGATAAGCAGCTTTACACGCTGGCGATGCCGAACGATATCAGCGGCGATGAAATCGAGACAGCCGCGATCACAGAGACCGGCCTTTACCACAGCAGCGAAGAAAAAAACTATCATCAGTACACCTCCTACATTTCCGAAAGCTTTTCCAAGGTGTCCAAAAGCCTGATCAGCAGCGAGCTGCAAAAAATCGAAAAAGCGTACGGCGTCAAGGTCAGCGCTTCGAAGGTCGCGAAAGCGATGCAGACGGTCTTTGACAAGGTCAAGGAAACAGAGTACGAGTACTCGCTCTACGAAAAAAAGACTCTGGAGGGGGACGGTTATACCGAGGTAATCACGCTGAGCGTAGATGGCGCGATGTATGAGGATGACAGTCTGTCCGCCTATATCTACGTGGATCGTGACAGAGTGTACAAATAAGGAGGAACGCATGGAAGACAAAAGATTACCGGGTAAAATATCGGAAGCGGAAGAACAGAAGGAATTTGAGCAGCTCATTCATACCATTGTGGCAAATCAAGAACTGTGGTATCTGAGCCGTGGAGAGGAGTTTTTGCTGACGGAGGACGAGTGGGGCGACAAGCTGCCCTTGTGGCCGACAGCGGCGGAAGCAGCGGTAAACGGCACGCAGGAATGGGAAGGCTGCGTCGCGGAATCCGTTTCGCTGGCAGAGTTTTTGTATCAGTGGATTCCCTTCCTCAAAGAAGAAAATCTCGGAGTCTCGCTTGGCTGGAAGGATGGCGCGGGCTTTGTCATGGAGCTCGCGGAGCTGGCGGAAACGCTGCGCCATGAAGCCGCAGAGCAGGGCATCTTGCTGGAAGCTCCGGCGGAGGATACCGAGCTGGAGGAAAGATACGCGCAGTTTATCGAGGAAGTGGTAGTCGGAAACAGCGTTTGGATTCTGCATAAGGGCGACGCGATTCTGATGGTCGGAAGTGAGGACGGCGGCCGTATGCCGGTTTGGAGCAGCAGGGAGGCTGCCGCGGCTGACTGCGGCGATGAATGGGAGGCTTGTGAGCCGACGGGCATTACGCCGCAGGAGTTCACGGAGGAATGGATACCGGAGCTCGTAGACGAGGACTCAAATCTTCTGCTCGCCTTAGGGGATGGCCTGGGAATTCACGCGGACGCGGCACAGTTCGGACAAGACCTCACACAGGAACTTAAAAAACAAGCTCCCGGGAAGGTCGTCGCCTTCCGCAGAGGCCGCAGGAAGGGCGCGAAACCGCTTTCGTAAGAGAAAGCGAATTACAGGAACCCGCCAGCTCGCAAATCGGAATTTGCCGTAGCTGTATTTTCGCGCAAAAAAAGAATTTTTTAATCTGCGATTTCGTGATTCTGATGTGATAAGATGCAAAAAAGCCGCTGAATCAAAACTATTCAGCGGCTTTTTGTTCGTAACAAGCGCTGAAAGCAGGTCTCATTTCTTCGATCTGTCTGCGGGTCAGGCCATATCCGGCAGCTGTTTTTTTCCAGTTATCTCTGACGGTTTTCAAGATATCTTCCGCATAGCCTTCCGCGTCCACTTTGGGAATTCCAAATCTCACAGCGACCTCTACTGCCAGACGAATCCTGATGCGGTTATCTTCCTCATCCACATTGAGGGACAGCTCATCGCCGTAAGGAACAGGGTTTACGTCATACAAAGGAGAAAGAATCCATCCCTTGTCTGTCAGAATAAACGCGTGGTTTCTCAGGTGATCATCCGTATTGGTAACCGCCATGTTGAAGACAATTCTTTTCCACAGTTCAATCAAATCCCTCCTTGGCTGCGCACCATAGGACTTGATGAAGGCTGCAATATCCAGATAACTGCTTCCATCGGCTGCGGATGCGCCGTCTGCTTTTCCAAGCAGCGCCATCGCAGAGGCAAAATGTATTCGCTTGCTTCCCAGACGATCAAAGCGCTTTATCAGGAAGGTGCTTCCAAGTGGAGAAAATTTCTCAAGCTTTGCCTCCGGGACATTCAGTCCGCAGAGCGCTGCAAGGTCATGTACCGCCATTTCCCAGGCGCCGGTATCATTTTCATCGTTCTTTGACGGAAATTTTGCAATCCAAAGCTGATCCTTTGTATCCGCTACGGTTGCCTTAGGTCTGGCGCCACCCAGAGAAGAACCGGGCTTAATTAGCTGATTAAGCCACTTTTCAGTTAGATCGAGCTCATCATTTTCAAAGTGTCTGGAGGCTTCTTCCAGTGTACGAAGCGTAGCCCAAGGCGGCGCTGCTGTTTCCTTATCATCAGAAAGGAAGGGTCCTTTCGAATTTGACTTAAAGCGAAGGCCTCCCATTCGGGTTTCATCGTATACACCAAGCAGGTAATCGCTGTTATAAAGTTTAGAAGGCTTACGGCCTTCTTTTTCTGCTAGGATCCTTTCGCGTTTATTTATAAGCACGCGGCCCCAGCGGTCAGGAGAAGCATCAGCAAACAAGCCAAAAATATTCTTGCCGCTCGGATACTGTCTGCCGGAATAGGGCATAAGCTCCGGGTCCAAAATCAACGCAAGTCCTGTTTTTTTGAGCCATTCTTTATCGTATTCAAAGGAATAGGATTCTCCGCCTTTGAGTACATTTACATATAAGCAGCCCATAAGGACAGGTCGATCAGAGCTGAAGTTATCATATACAAGGATCGTTTTCTGATTCGTTTCCATGATTATTCAGTCCTCCTTGGTGCGCGTTTCTTTGTGATTAAATTGAGATCTTGCAGTTGTCTGCCCATCTCATCATCCCTGGCAACAAGAAGCAGATCTTTGTCTAGGTTATTTAAAGCATGCAGAACAGCAGCATAAATTCCCATGGCTACAGACGGGTCACCCTTTTCGACCTTCCAAAGAGAAGCACGGCTGATCCCGGCGCGTTCGGCGACCAGCTCCGCGGATAAACTCCGTCTGAGTCTTGCAAGCTTAATCTGTTCCCCCATTGTTTGAAGGATTTCTTCTGTTTTCGGTAATATATTATACGCAGCTTTTTTCATTCTCATGCACCACCTTTTAATGTCTATTATTATATACGAAAAAAGTGATTTTGTCAATGTTAGAAAGCATTAAGTGTTCTACGATGCTGTTCGGCAAAAGAATAGCAGGCAGCCATTCCTTTTCACAAAAGAGCTGTCCGCCAAGTTTTAAAAAATTTTGCGGGAATTTTTCACTTCTTTTCTTTTTGAAGGATGATATAAAAGGTGTTTATAATATTCATACGTCAACCGGATGTTCGAGCCTATCCGGAATATAAATATATTTGCGGTTGGAAACGAGTAGGGGCTAAGTTCTAGCCCCTGCTCGATCTTAAAGCAGAGGGCAATATCTGCATGATTAAAGCCGCGATAGTGCTGTAAAGACACCGCGTATATAATACTATATAATTCACATGAGGGCAGTATCAAAAGGTGATTTCATCATATACAACAGAAAAGGTGATAAGCAGTCGCATGATCAAGTATGTCAATTTTAAATTCAAAATTTTAACCGCAATATCCTTTACATTATACATAGCAATATTTAGAATATCATGATATAATTCTTTATATATCTAGGTTTAATTTTCTTCTCACACATGTTGATTATGGACACTTTTCTGGAGTTTTGCCTTAGCATAGAAAAGTATCTTGGCAGGCAAGAGCATTACAATATATGTTTCGACATGTTTGGATCGGGAGGTAACGCTATGAAATTTTTATATTCAAACATTCTTCCTCTTGGAACGGATGAGACACAGCAGACAATACTTGATGCATTTAAGGAGCAGCTCACTGAAGCAGATCGCTTAGAAATTGCCGTCGGCTATGTTTCGAGAGCGGCGCTAGAAGAATTAGATGAACTTCTAACTGAATTTAATATTAAAAAAATATGTCTGATTATTGGCATGTATTACATAGAGGGAATGCCGGAAGGCTCTTATCATACCGCACTTAAACTTAATCGTAAATGGCAGGCTGCAGGAATCGGCGAAATCCGTATAGTACGTGCTTTCAAGTATCACGGAAAAACATACTGCTTTTACAAAGACGGCGACCCTTTTTCCGTTATTATGGGTTCTGCAAACTTAGGGGTAATTAAACTGGAGGCTTCTAACAGAAGGCAATATGAAATATCTTCTCTTTCAACAGATTCTGCTGAATGCAAAGAGGCGGCGACCTTTATAGAGAAGCTTAAAAGGTCCAATATATCTGTCAATATCAATGATACAGCTGATATGCCATTAATATTTGAAAAGAACACTGCACTTTCTGGAATAGAGCTTGTCACTGAGGTACCTCCGTCAAACGTTAGGTTCTATAAACGCTGTATGGCATATGTATCTTTCCTTCTGCCGCTTAAGGTTCCAGCGGCAGATGAACGTCATATGGATGATGGAAAACATTATACAAAATCAAATGTAAATGTTTGTTATGCCGCACCACGAAGCAAAAGAAAATCTAGAGACTGGTTTGAAACGCAGCTCACCGTTGCAAAAGAAATTACTCGTATAGAAGGGTATCCGGAGAAAAATGTTCCATTCTTTATTATTACGGATGACGGTTATTGGTTCAAGGCACATACAACAAGTGACGGAAATAAACAATTCAGCGCTGTTGGCGATGAATTGATTATGGGACGATGGCTCAAAGGCAGACTTGCTGCTGCAGGCCTAATTTCTCCAGTTAATGATACCCAGCTTGATACAGAACGAACTGGGATGATTACAAAAGAGATTCTGCAGGAATATGGCTGTACAAATCTTTATTTGAAAAAGACAGGGCAAACAGCTCTCGATGAAGAAGGAAATGCCTTAGACGTGTGGCTGCTGTCGTTCAAGCCAGAGGATATGGAAGGAGCTGATGAATAATGCAGTACCTGAAGACATATTTAAATAAAATTATTGAAAGAGGAAACACAGGACTAGCAGAATCTATTGCTGTCACAGCGGAAGATGTAGGAAGCAACTATCTAAAGCATTTTTCTTTTACAAGCCATGAAATAGGTTTGCTCTTTGGCAATGTTCAATCGGGAAAAACTGGCCAGATGTTTGGTATCATGTGTAAGGCAACCGACTTGGGTTTTCCTGTATTCGTTCTTCTTACTACTGACAATGTTGTTCTTCAGCAGCAAACATTGGATCGCGTAAGAGATGATTTAGACGGGTACTGTATTTGCGGGGAAAACGATGCGCGCATGTTTGTCGAAAATAGTCTCATGTTTCCAACGATTGTTGTATTAAAAAAGAATGCAAGAGTATTGAAACTGTGGGCTAATATTTTTAATTCAACCGGTTTCATGCGCGGAAACCCTCTATTTATTGTTGATGATGAAGCTGATGCGGCATCGCTTAATACGTTAGTTAATAAAAACCGCCAGTCATCTATCAACAAATACCTTGCATCTATCCGCAGCGGAGCCGCAAGCAGTGTATACCTGCAAGTAACAGGGACTCCGCAGGCGATTTTCCTGCAGACAATTACATCGGGATGGCATCCGTTATTCACTCATTATTTCAAGCCAGGACAAGGATATCTCGGTGGAGATTTTTTCTTTCCGAAGAGCGGAAAGCCTGATTGTGTAACATTTTTAGATAACCTTTTGCAAGCAGAAAGAAATATTGTAATTCGACATCTTCTTGTTTCAGCACAAATTTTTTCTTCAGGAGGAGCTGTTTCTAATTGCCTGATTCATCCAAGCGTCAGACAAGCTGCACATCAAATATATGCCAATAATATTCAAAAAGAGTTAGAATGGTGCAAGAATAATCTGGAAGGAGACTTTGCAGATGAAATTGAAAAACAATATAGTTTTCTGAATCCTTCGAAGATAGAGAAAACATCGCTTAGACAAATTATGGAAATTATCGCTCGTATGCTTACAAAGGATGAAGTGAAAATCATCATAATGAATGGCAAAACAGATGTAGAGAGTGACGAATACACAGAAGGCTGTAATTTTGTCGTGGGCGGAAACACTTTGGGACGCGGTGTAACTTTTCCAAGCCTTCAAACGTTATACTACACACGTACGGCTAAAAAACCTCAGGCAGATACCATGTGGCAGCACAGCCGTATGTTCGGATATGACCGTGATCCAGGAATGATGATGGTGTATATTGACGAGCATCTTTATAAGCTGTTTTCAGACATCAATGCAACGAACAATGCGATTATCTCCCAGGCAGAACAGGGTCTTGATGAGATCAAGATTTACTATCCTGAAGGTTTGAACCCTACGCGTAAAAATGTGCTCGATACAGATCATGTTGAAGCAATTTCCGGAGGTACAAACTACTATCCTTTCTCTCTGGATAATAATACTATTGAACAGATTTCTGATTTATTGGCAGTATTTTCGGAAGACGAACCGTATTACCAAGTTAGTCTGCGCCTTATGAAAGAAATATTATCTCACATAATAACCGAGACAGATTTCAAACTTAAGTCGTTTGTATCAATTATTGATACAATGCTTGCAGAATCTCCGACAGGACAAGGGGTATTAATCGTTCGCAGAAACAGAGATGTTGCACAGGGAACGGGTGCCTTACTATCGCCTAACGATTGGCAGCTTGGAGCCTCGTTCCCGCATAAAGCAGTTCTTACAATGTATCAGGTAACTGGTAATAAAGGCTGGGGAGGCAAACCGTTATGGGTACCGAACATCAAGCTGCCTCAGGGAACAGTGTATTATGATGTAGTCGAGGATTAATATGGCAGATAATCATTCAAAAGAAGTACGAAGTCGTAATATGTCGCATATTCGCAGTACAAACTCAAAACCAGAGGAAACTGTCCGCAAATACCTATTTTCTCATGGTTTCCGATACCGAAAAAATGTTAAGACACTCCCTGGAAAACCAGATATCGTACTTTCCAAGTATAAAACGGTAATCTTTGTTAATGGGTGTTTCTGGCATAAACATGACTGTCCACGTTTTGTATGGCCATCTTCCAATACAGATTACTGGATTCCGAAAATCCAAAGAAATGTTGAACGCGATCAGAGGAACATGGACTCGCTGAAGGAAACAGGATGGAATGTAATTATAGTTTGGGAATGTGAGCTAAAAAAAGCAGTCGCAGAGGAAAGGCTCAGCAGACTTTGTGCTGAGATAAGAGGAGGAAAAGAAAATGGCACGAATCAGCATTGAAAACATTAGAAAACTTGAAAAAAGCAGAAATAGTGTTCATGAAAAAGTTGAAACAACATACACCATATTTAAAATGGATGGTGAAAAGTATGTCCAGATCGATACGTATGGCCGTATTGGGCGTGAAAATCCAGAGAAAATCAGTCAATCCTTTCAGCTCGATAGAAGCACCGCACTGTTCCTTGTGCATCTTCTGAGAGCGGAGTTTGGAATTTAATTGTTAAATTATCTCTGATAGGAGGTGCTTTTATGCTTTATACAAAAGACTTAGAAGATACAATCTTATATATTCCAGCCTTATCCAGCGGAAGCGCGTGCAATTCTTTAAATATCGTATCTGGCTTTACTGATTGTGAGAGAATTTCCAGCCATTTAATCGTTCTGTTCGACGGTATCAAAGAAAAGAAATATGTAAGCAGAATAAGAATCAACTTAATTTTAGGCATGACAAAAGGAAGCAGCTTGACGAAAAAAAAGCATAAAAAGATATGCCAAACTATTGAACGAATCCAGACCATGCGAGGGATGCCTAAAATTACATGCAGATACATTGCCAATGGGCAAGAAGTTCATTCTAAAGTATATTTGTGGAGCAGAGGTAACATTCCCAAAGTGGCTTTTTGCGGATCAGCAAACTATTCAATAAATGCATTTCAGCGACGCAGAGAATGCATGACTGACTGTGATCCAAGCGAGGCCAAGGCGTATTACAAATCTCTCTATAAAGATTCTGTTGATTGTTTCGATCCAGACATTGATGTAAAGATGCGGTTTGCAGAAACAGCGGTTCCCTTTATTGAAGATGTTTCTGATGATAATCTCGAGAAACTGAACTACGAGGAATACAAAGGAAAAACGCCTGTTGACCAAATTCGTGTGTCGCTTTTGAAGGCCGATGGTGATGTGGGCCATGGATCTGGTATTAACTGGGGAATTCGTCCAAATAGAACTCCAAGGAATAGGAATCAAGCCTACATTCCGTATAATAAAAAAGACAAGAAAGAGGGCTTCTTCCCAGAAAGAGTGAATGCTGATGATAAACACTGTCCATTGTTTAAAGTGATCACAAAAGAAGCCGGGGCCTTTTATATGCGCCTTGCCCAGGATGGGAATAAAGGCATTCACTCGGCAGACAGCAACGCTATTATTGGAAAGTGGCTCCGTGAGAAAATTGGTGCAGGTGATGGTCAGTTTATTACCAAGGAGATGCTCGAGCGGTATGGTACGACGAGCGTCGTTTTTAAAAAATACGAAAATAACATTTACGTGCTTGAGTTTGAGCCGTATTAAACTTTGTAAAAAACGAAATAAAAAGGAATATCAGAGGGACTCGTGCTGCGAGCCTGAGAGGCATTCCAAAGCCTGTGATAGCTTATATATCTACATACGTTCCACAATAATTCGAAAAGGTCAACTGGTAATCATTCAGCTGACCTTTCTGCTTAGTTATTCATTAATATTCGCATCGATGGATTCGTATTCGATTCCTGCAAAACATTTCAGAACGGCTTCAAATATAATTTTGGCTCCCTGACAAGGAACTGCCATGCCAATTTGTTTCCGGACACTTTCCTTGCTCCCTATAAATTTGTAGGTATCCGGAAATGTTTGCAATCTGGCGCGTTCGCGATTAGTGAGCGCCCTTGGTTCGGACCAGTGATAGATATGCGTTCCGCCGCCGCCGCTTCCTGTGACTGTATAGGAAGGTTTATCAGGATCAAGCCTTTTATAAATCTGGCTTATTTTAGCACCCTTTACGTGAAGCTGCAATTCCTCAGGCAAATCAGCCGTGAAAGCATTCTGTCCCGGTTTTATACGCTTAAGCCGCTCAACAACCTGCGGGGACTGTTTTGTAAGTTCGTTATTAAATGCATCTGCGGGGATTGGAGGGTTCTCAATAGCATTCCTGCATGTATTATCTGTGTTTGCATATGGAGTAGGTGAGGGAACCCTGTATTGAACACTAATATCATTTCTAATACCAATAATAATAAGTCGATGTCTAGCCTGAGGAATGCCGTACTCTTCAAACTTGTACAAATGTGGTGTAATGATATATTCTGCATCTTGCAGTTCTTCAAGTATCTTTTCTAATGCTTTTCCTTCATTAGCACTTCTTAACCCGCCAACGTTTTCTGCCAAAAACCATTGTGGCCGAAATTTCCTTAATGCTTTAATACCATAGGAATAAAGAGGTCCGAACGTTCCATCCATGCCTTTCTGTTCGCCGACAACACTATAGTCGTTGCATGGGAAGCCAAAAGCCAGTGCATCGATTGGTGAGAGCTGATTCATATCAAATGTTCTTATGTCCCCATGATATACTGTTTCTGGCGCATCTGGGCATATGTTATGTCTATAAGTCTCGCAAGTAGATTCATCGTAGTCATTTGCCCATTGATGAACAATACCAAAATTCTCTTCATTAATATCTGCATGTGTGGCGCCCCAACCTATCCCTCCAGGACCACAGAATAATTCTCCTAAACGAAATATCATTTCGATCACCTTTTCCTTTTTATGATATAGTCAATCTCTGACTGAATATGCTGTTTATCCTCATCGTCCAGTAAAGCAATATTTCTAAATCCAGCATTATACTCTTCTATATCCTCATATGCAAAAAGACCGGCGATAATGCATAAATGAATTGCCGATGTTTCATATAAATCGGCAAGAACTTTTAACTCTGACGTTTTTAAATTACTCCATGCCCCGTTCTCAGCTTTTGACAATCTGGAATTTGTTATTCCGGTACTTTCATAAACCTTATAGAGGCTCAGTCCCTTTTTCTCTCGAAGCTCTTTTAAGTATTCTCCCAAATTATACATAGAATCACCTCTTAATGATTATAGCAGTAACGCTGCGAAAATTCAAGTTAATTTTATATTTTGCTGCATTTTCGCAGCATTATTTTCTTTCTATAATCTAAATCGTGGCATGAATCTCACCTCTTACGCAAACGAATTTGCCCGCAAACGAATTTGCCTTGGCGCTAGAATATAAGGAAAATTCAAGTGGATATTCTCGCTTCATATAAGCAAGCTATTCGCATCAAGCAGAAATTCTTTCACGCCCATCATCAGATAGCCATGTTCGTCATAGCGAGGTTTCATGCTTTTTTCGATGATGATGATCTTCTTGAAGGAATCCATCGTATGTTCAAAGGACTTCGTTTCCTGTTCATACTTTTCCTGATCGGGAATCGCATATGCAGACTGGATATAGTATTTTTTGCTGCCTAAGGACGCGATAAAATCGATCTCTCTTTGCACACGGATTTCCTTGCCGCTGGAATCCTTTTCTCTGGACTCAACGGTTCCGACATCGACCTGATACCCTCTGTAACGAAGCTCGTTATAGATGATGTTCTCCATCATATGGGTCCCTTCGATTTGCCGGAATGACAACCTAGCGTTGCGGAGACCTACATCCTCAAAATAGATTTTATACGGGGTACCGATATATTTCCTGCCTTTGACATTGTACCTTTTTACACGAGTCAGGATAAAGGCTTCCTCTGCATACCCGATATATCGATCAACAGTTGCATCGCAGGTTTTCGTTCCGTGTATCGTATTCATTGTATTTGCAATTTTCCTCGGATTCGTGAGTGTCGAAATACCGGAAGCAATTACGTCTATGACTTCGCCGAGCGCCGTCTCATCCTGTACGGCATACCGGTTCACGATATCTCTAAGATACAAATTCTGCATTTGCGAGATCAAGTAATTGGTCTTTTGTTCTTCTGTGACCATAAGCGCGACCGCGGGAAGTCCGCCGTAAACCGAATAATCGTCATAGGCTTCACTTTTATCGCCTTGTTTGAACGTATAATACTCGGAAAATGACAAGGGAAGCACATGCACTTCATCCCCCCGGCCTCTGAACTCTGTCAGTACATCTTTTGATAAAAATTTAGAATTACTGCCTGTCACATAGACATCAAGATTCTCCCTGCGCAGGAATCCGTTCAGAACAGATTCAAAAGCACCGAGCTTCTGCACTTCGTCGAGCAGCAGATAATACATGCCATCGCCTTTTATCTGCGGCATTAGCCAATTGATGAATTTGGAAGGATCGACTTTTCGATCCTCCTTTTCGTTATCGAGTACGATCGGATCCTCACCGATTTTGAGCAGATCTTCTGCCGAATCGAAAGCAAATTTTATAATATGGTCTTCGGAGATGTTTTCCGCAATCAAATGTCTATAAAACAGTGTATTCAGCAGATAGGACTTTCCACTCCTGCGAATCCCGGTGATCACTTTGATGAGTCCATTGTGTTTCCTTACGATGAGTCGATCAAGATACACATCCCGCTTAATTTCCATGGCAACCTCCATATAATTTTTTTGCCGAAACCGGCATATTTGTAATATAGATTATACACATTATGATAGAAATATGCAATATGTACGTCTAATTTTTTTGCCGTTTTCGGTATTTTTATAATATCATATGCGACGAATTGAAGTGTTATCCTATCCGGAATATACCAAAGGTATCGGTATTTGGAAACGAAAAACCGCAGAGCATAAAACTCAGCGGCCTTTTCAAGGGTTGGGTGGTATCCCCGGGCGGAATCGAACCGCCAACGATGCTTTAGGAGAGCATACTGAAATTAAGTATTTCCAACGGTTACAGCCGTTTGTGTCACACCATGTGTCACAGACTGCTGTTTTTTGTCCTTTTGGGCCGCGTAATTTTTCATCTGATTTGCGGCATCAAGCAGCGTTTCTTTGTCCGCGTGAGAATAGATATTTGCTGTGAGGGCAATATCAGAATGCCCCATCAGCTGCTGCGCGGAATAGCAATCAAAAATTCCTTAACATTAAGTTTATGACTATTAGCAATAGACTCAATACTATCACCCGCTTTTACAATATAAGTCTCTTGCTTATCCAAAGTACCATAAAGTAAATATTTACTAAGCTCATCAACATCAACAAAAATCTTCTCATCAGTAG
>URWB01000056.1 GCA_900551415.1 uncultured Eubacteriales bacterium | reverse complement strand
CGGAATCAGCCGATGAAAACGCCGAAGGTTGGCTGCCGAAGGCAGACGGAAGGAGTTCCGCACAGCGGGCGGCAAGCGGAACGCCCTCGAAGAGGGAGCTCGTGGGAACAACGATTATAACTCCCTCAGTCACGGCTACGCCGTGCCAGCTCCCTCGAAGAGGGAGCTCTTTTTT
Organism: uncultured Eubacteriales bacterium; assembly: GCA_900551415.1. Classification (GTDB taxonomy): domain Bacteria; phylum Bacillota; class Clostridia; order Peptostreptococcales; family Anaerovoracaceae; genus CAG-238. Next base: position 13,707 of record URWB01000056.1, on the reverse strand, counting down.
AGCGTAAGAAGTAGTTATACAAGAAATAAGACCTCCCTCTTAGAGGGAGGTGGCTGCCGAAGGCAGACGGAAGGAGAAACCCACACCTCCGCGATTCAAAACGCCGTTTATTTCTTGTTAAAAAACCGATGAAACCCATCAAAAACGCTCAACATTGCTAGGCAAAGCAAGCCCTGTTCGCATAAAATAAAATGGAGAAAGGCCAACGGAAAAGGGCCGAACAAAGGAGGAAAGGCGTTATGCAAACGGGTCAAAAGGGGAAAGGAGGAATGCCCATGAACCAGAAGGGGCTGGCCGCTAAGCTGGTGAAGCTCAACCACATTACGCACAAAATCGTGCTGTTCATTGCGCAGGCTTCCATTTTGGCGATGGTCGCGATTGTGACGCTGACGGTTATTTTGCGCTACTGCTTCAATACGGGGCTGTCGTGGGCGGAGGAAGTGCCGCGCCTGCTGGTAACGGTGTTCGCCTTCATCGCCTGCGCCATCGGCGTTCGCGATCACATGCATGTCGCGGTGAATGCGATTTACAACAAATTCCCGGTCGGGGGCAAGGTGAGAAAAGCGCTGGACGTGCTGACGGACGTGGTGGTGCTGCTGTGCGGCCTGTTCATGCTCTACAGCGGCGGCGCACGCACGATCAAGCTGTTCGGCCTGCCCGGCGTGCTGCCGATCACCGGCATTTCCACCGCGTGGCAGTATCTGCCGATCCCGGTGGCGGGCTTTGTGATGAGCTTTGACTCGATTCTCTTCCTGACGGGCATTATCTCCCGCGACGACCTGCTCTATTCCGAGCCGGAAGTGGATTTTACCGATGAAGCGGCCGTTGCCGCCATGGCGAAGGAGGCGGAAAAGAAATGACGACCGCGACGTTGGCCGGTCTGGTTTTGATCGGCGGATTTGTGCTCCTGCTGCTGATGCGGGTGCCGATTTCCTTTGCGATGCTGCTTGCGACGCTGGGCAGCGCGCTGGTCACGGGCACGAACTTCTCCGTTCTCGTTCGGCAGATGGTGGACGGCGCGAACAACTTCTCGCTGCTCTCGATTCCGTTTTTCATCGTGATGGGCGAATTTATGAGCGCGGGCGGCATTTCCGAAAAGATTGTCGATTTGGCGAATCTGGCGGTCGGCCGCTTCCGCGGCGGTCTGGCCTACGTGAACGTGCTGGATTCGATGTTCTTCGGCGGCATCTCCGGCTCCGCCGTGGCGGACGTTTCCTCGCTGGGCACGATCGTCATCCCGATGATGGGCTACTTTACCTCGTTAGAGCTGCCGAAGCAGGCGATGAGCATTTCTCTGGGACGCGGTATGCTGTTCGCGATCTGCGCGCTTCTGCTGCTAGCCTTCCTGTTCGGTGAATCTGGTATTTGGATTTCGGCGGTGGTTTCCGAAACCTGCACACTGACACTGGCTCTGCTGCTGTACCGCCGCTCCATCCAGAACATTTGTGGCAATGCACGCAGCTGAAGCTGGCTGCGTGCCGCGCGAAAGACCTGCTTTCCTAAGCTCGGACAGCAGGTTTTTTGTATGGAGCGAACGCTTGCATCGATTCGGTGCATGAACTTTTTCATTTTGCACACTGAAAAAATGTTCTGAGTTCTGTACGTTTTTCTTGCGTTTTACAAAAAAATCCGCTATAATATTTTCATTGGCGCGTTTCCTCGTGAGAGACGCGCATGTGTCATAAACGGGAAAGCCCGCTGTCGGAACACAGATTGCCACAGCTGACTTTCTACTATATGCTAGATGAACTTTGCAGGAAAAGGCAATGCCTACCGAAGGAGTAAAACTCTCAGGTTCCGCGTGTCCGGTCGCTCAGACGGCTGCCACGCCCGCGGTGAGGACTGTAAAGGGATAGCGTTCTGGAGACGCCCATTGAGTTGGGGGCCGAAGGTGCAAGGCGAAAGCCAATCTCTCAGGCAAAAGGACAGAATTCCAAGATTTCGAATCTTCGCGCGGACAAATCGTGTCGAAATTCGAGGAACAAAAAAAGGAAACTTTCTTTTTCACTTTATTGAGCAGATTGAAGTTGGCAATGCATTTGAGGCAGTCTCGCAGGAGGCTGCCTTTTGTCTTTTCGCGTTGCTGCCACGCTGCATCGCCGGCAGTCGTGGGACTCGCGAGAGGCTGCCTTTTGCCTTTTCGCGCCGCCTTTACGTTCCGCGAGCCAAACGACACGTGAGGCACTGAACGGCAAACGACGGTGCGCGGCTTCCGGATAAACCGCGCGAAACGCTTAGCGAAAGCCACGCGCGCGAAGTCATCGACGCATATCGCCGCGGCACTCATGCCGCAGTACGGAATTATTTCCAATCAAATACAAGAGGAAAGGAAACCAAAACATGCAAGCACTCTATAACTTTGTTGCAGGCACACTGAACACTGTGGCCTGGATCTACATTCTCCTGCCATGTGTATTCGTCGGCGGCCTGTACTACACCATCGGCTCCGGCGGCGTACAATTCCGTCGTTTCGGCTATGCCATGAAGAACACGTTCGGCAAAATTTTTACAAAATCAGACGCGGGTGAAGGTGAGGTTACCCCGTTGCAGGCTGTTACCACCGCGCTGGCAGGCACCGTCGGCACCGGAAACATCGTCGGAACCTCTCAAGCTATCGCGCTCGGCGGCTACGGCGCCATCTTTTGGCTCTGGCTGGCCGCTCTGCTCGGCATGGTCATCAAATACGCGGAGGTCACCCTCTCGATTCGTTTTCGTGAAAAGGACGCAAAAGGCGATTGGGTCGGCGGTCCGATGTACTACATCAAAAACGGCCTGGGTCAGAAATGGTCCTGGCTGGCAGTCCTTTTTTGCAGCTTCGCCATTCTTGCTTCCTTCGGTATCGGCAATATGTCGCAGGCCAATTCTATTAACGGCTCCATCAAGGGTGCTGTAACTGCCTTCGCGCCAAGCTTCGCGGAAGTCACCGCTATCGACTGGGTTATCGGTATCGCGCTGGCGCTTCTGACGGCGGGTGTTCTGTTCGGCGGTATCAAGAGAATCGGTTCTGTCACCGAAAAGCTGATTCCGTTTATGAGCATTCTCTATATCCTGTTTACCTTAATCGTCATCTTCGGCAACATTGATATGATTGGAGAATGCTTCCGTAAAATCTTTGTAGGCGCGTTCAATCCACAGGCTGTTGCCGGCGCCGGCAGCGGCATCCTGCTCAAAAATGCGGTCATCTGGGGGCTGAGGAGATCCGCGTTCTCCAACGAAGCCGGCCTTGGCTCCGCTCCGATCGCGCACGCGGCAGCGAACTGCGAAGGACCGGTACAGCAGGGGATCTTCGGTATCTTCGAGGTATTTGTAGACACCATCCTGATCTGCTCCCTGACCGCGCTGTCCATTATCATCAGCGGCGTGGACGTCACCTTCGGTGAGAAACCGGGCAGTGAACTGATTACCTCGGCCTTCTCCACCATCTTCGGCACCAAGGCGTCGGCGCTTTTTGTGGCCTTCGCGTTGATGATGTTCGCGTACTCCACGATCCTCGGCTGGTCCTTGTATGGGACACGCTGCGTTCAGTATTTGTTCGGTATGAAAGCAGTGCGTCCGTATCAGATCTTCTTCTGCATCATCATCGTTGTGGGCTGTGTCAGCCCGATCGACGCGGTATGGGATATCGCAGACACTTTTAACGGATTGATGGCGATTCCGAACTTCATCGCCCTGTTCGCGCTCTCTCCGGTCGTCTTCAAGCTGACCAAAGAGCACTTCTCGGAAGTCGATAGACTAAAAGCTCGCGATCACGCGGCCTAAATTACATAAAACGCGCGCCGCAAGGTGCGCGAAACGCGAGAACGCCCACGCATCTGACCGGTCAAAAAGGTCAGAACGCGCGGGCGTTCTCATTTTTATGCCGGAAATATTGTTTGCGATATTTCCGGCACATAAAGGAAGTTCACTGCTAAAAGCTTACTCTGCTGCAGGAGTTTCCGGTTTTACCTCTGCCTCTGCCTCTGCCGTTTCCGGGGCCGCGGAATCGGTCATGCTGTCAAAGGCACCGCTGATATCTTCGCCGCTCTTCTTGGCGTCTTCCCGAAGTCTTTCAATTTCTTGCAAGTGTTTGTCCACCTCGGCGCAAAGCTCCGCCAGTCTGCTCTCATCCAGTGCGCCGCCATTCTTCCGTGTCTCATAGACATAAGCGCCGATCGCACTTTTGGCGTCGCTGACCTTGCCTTTTTCAAGTAAGATCTTCCCTTTTGCCTTGCCATAATCAAAGGTATCTCCGGCAACTTCGCCGACTTTATTTGCTACTTTACCTAATTTTTCCATAAAAGCCATTCTCTTGTCCTCCTGTTTCTCTAATCTTCGCCGTTCTGTTCTCCATAAACGACGCCCCCTTGTCGGACAGCTTCTTCCGAACCCCGGTGCCTTCATTTTAGCATGTCCTTCCAAAAAAGTCCATACTACTTTGTTTTTCTTTTTGTTTTCCCCTTTTCTTTTCGTAATTTATTTACTATAATAGAAGCAGAACTTTCGCTTCTCGCTCGCGCAGAATGACGCGCTGTGTCTCCTGCCGCGCGGAGCAGAAAAATATTTTTGATGATATCGTGGAGGTACCTGTATCATGCTAGGACATGAAAAAATCAATTTTCTATATCTTCCGACGCCACTGGAGCGTCTCAACCATTTATCACAGGATCTGGGCATCAACCTGTACATCAAACGAGATGATTTGACACCGCTCGCTATGGGCGGCAACAAACTGCGTAAACTCGAATATCTGCTGGCGGACGCAAAAAAGCAAGGCGCGACGATGCTGTTGACGGTCGGCGGCGCGCAGACCAACCACGGCAGACTGACCTGCGCGGTCGCGCGCAAATACGGTATGAAGGGCGCCATCGTCTGTGTTGACGACTATCCGGGCGAGCTCTCTGCGAATCTGCTTTTGGATGGCATGATGGGCTGTGATGTCTGGCTGCGCAAGCCGGATCCGACCGGTCAAAAATCCGAGGCGCAGCTCTTTGACGAAACCGTTGCCGAAGTCACCGCGCGTTACGAAGCGCAGGGAGAAAAGGTATATTTCATCCCAATCGGCGGTTCCAATGAGCTCGGCATTCTCGGCTATTACGAATGCGCGCAGGAAATTGCCAAGCAGGCGGACAAGATGGCTCTGATCAACGGACCGGACGCCAAAAAATTCCCACGCGTCATATCCACGGTCGGCAGCATGGGCACCTATTTGGGTCTTTTCACCGGAATTCTGCTCGAAAGTCTGCCGCTGCGCCTGACTGGCATCGGCATTTCTCCGAAGCCGAACGGTCTGCAGGCTTATGCCAAGAATTACTTCGACAAGATTTGCGCGTATTATCATTTGGATCCTGCCAAGACCGAGAATATCACCGCGGCAAGCTTTGATCTGACGGACAAATACGATCGCGGCGCTTACAACAATCCTTGCAAAGAGGTACGGGAAGCGATGTATCTGATGGCGGAACGCGAGGCGCTGATCCTCGATCCATGTTACACCGGCAAGTGCTTCGCCGGTCTTTTGGAAATGGTCAAAAACGGCGAAATCGCGCAGGGTGAAACAGTCATCTTCCTGCACACAGGCGGCGCGCCGGGCATCAACACCCCGTTCCACCGTGTCGAAATTGAAAAAGAACGCGAAAAGTTTATCCATGTACTGGACTAGTCCCGGACCGGCGCGAAATGAGATTGTGCGTGGCAGGGCAAAAAGCGTGCGTAACATCATCTGCGCTTTCTGCGCGTGCGTCCGCTCACTCCGAATGACGCCTGCATGGTTTGCGATTGCCGGATCTGCGCTTTCTGCGCGTGCCGCTTCGCACGACGTTTTTGCCGCGCGTTTGTAAATATCGCGCGGTACGATTGTCAGAATTATAATAAAAAAAATGAAACAAAAAAGTTGGAGGTGCGGATTTTGCTCCGCGCGTCCAACTTTTTCTTATTATGTAGGAAATATCGCCAGAAGTACCTTGCGGAGTGCCTGCCATACATGCAGGCAGGCGCGCAAAGGAAGCCGCGGCTTCGTTTTACACACCTTTGTCCTGCAGGAAAAATTAAGATTCCCTATTTATCCGCCTCTGCCGCGTCTGCGCTTCCCTCCACTGCGGGCATTTCTTTGGCGTCATCGCTCTTCAGCTCTGCGAAGCGCTTGATCTTCATCGTGCTGGTCTTCGCGAACTGTCCGGATTTGATTTCCAGCTTGCGGATGCACTTATAATTGGAAAGCTTGCGGTTGACCTGCTTGATCTGGTTCCAGATGATCTTGTAAATCTCTTCTTCTGTAAACGCGGCTGATGGTTCTTTACGCTCTGCAGCGTGCAGATTCTCGATTTCTTCATAGTTCGGAATGACGCGCGCGGTGATGATCAACTCTTTTTCTCCCGCGACCTCCTTGCCGTAAACCATCGACTCCGCGATCTCCGGCACCTTGCTGAGCAGGGTTTCAATTTCCTCCGGATAGATATTTTTGCCGTTCTGCGTTACGATAACATTTTTGCTTCTGCCGGTGATGTAGATGAAGCCGTCCTCGTCCATAAAGCCGATGTCGCCGGAGTTGAACCAGCCGTCCTCCATGACCGCAGCCGTCGCTTCCGGGTCCTCATAGTAGCCCAGCATGACCGTCTCGCCGCGGATGAGCAGCTCGCCCTCACCTTTTTCATTCGGATTCTTGATCTTGATTTCATCACCGCAAACCGCCTTACCGGCAGAACCTACACGCGGATCAAAGTCCGGTGTCAGCGCCGCGATCGGCGCGGTCTCCGTCAGCCCGTAACCCTGCAGGAACGTAAAGCCGATATCCACCAGCCACTTGCCGACAGCCGGATCGATCGGTGCCGCCGCGGAAACGATGATGCGCAGCTTGCTGCCGAGACTTTCATAAATATCCTTAAATACTTTTTTCTTGACATCGATACCCACGTTGCGCAGACCGTTGGTCAGGCGGATCATGGATTTAACCATTGAATCCTTGCCTGCCTTTTCGATGTTTTTCTGAATCTTCTTGTGCAGTGTTTCAATCAAAAGCGGCACCGCGATCATCGCCGTCGGGTGCGTGGTCTGCATATCACTGACAATGTGCTTAAGCCCCTGGCAGACGACAACCGAAGCGCCGATTGCCATCGGATACAGGAAGCCGATCGTCGATTCGTAGGTGTGATGCAGCGGCAGCACCGAAAAGAGCCTATCGTCCGGCGTCAAATGCACATAAGGCGTCACCGCGTTGATATTGGCTGCCAGATTACGGTTGCAGATCATAACGCCCTTGGCCGCGGAAGTCGTGCCGCTGGTAAAAATCAGCACCGCGAACGCGTCCGGATCGATCTCCTTGTCCATCAGGCTCGTATCACCGAGGTCGGTAAAGACCTTGCCCTCCTCGCGCAAAAAGTCAAAGCCGATGAACTGCCCCTCTTCCTTGTAATCCGCACGCATTTCGATGCAGTATTTCATGTTCGGACAGTGCGCGGCCGCCTTCTTGACCGCGTCCTTCTTCTTCGAGGAAAAGATGATCGCGCGCGCACCGGAACGACGCATCAGGTTTTCGAGCTCGTTGTCCGGCAGTTCCTTATCTGTCGGTACCGCGATGCCCGCACCGCAGAGCAGCGCCGTATAGGAAACATACCATTCATAGGTCGTTTCACTGAGAATCATGACCTTTTCGCCCTCCAGATTCAAAACACGCGTCAGCGCTGTCCCAAAATCATTGACATCGCGCCGGAACTGTCCGTATGAGATCTCTCGAAAGCCTTCCTTTTTGTTGAAGGTCTGCAGGATGAACGGACGCTCCTTGTAGAGCTCGGTTGAACGCAGGAAAAATTCCTTCACCGTCCGGTAATGCGTGCCGGGATAATTCTCCTGCGCATGGTGGCGTTCCATCCTCTTTTTCATGTCCTCTATATTTTTTTCGGCATATTCCATCCGCAATTCTTCCAGATCGCCGACTTCCTTCATCTTATACTTCGGAAGCTTGAAATCAGGGATTTTCTTTAAGATTCTAGCCATAAAAGATTCCTCCGTCTTATTGCCTGTGCCGCGCTGAGCCCAACGGCTCGCGCAGGCAGGCGTTTCCTTGGATTGCTTATTTATAATCTACATATTATACACAAGTTTTTTGTAGAAATCGTGAAGAAAACAGAGACTGCGAGAATTTCCTGCACCTCCTTTTTGGCTACGGGCACAGGGCATCCACGAGGACTCATAGGCCGCCCTGCGGTTCGGCGAAGGCGGCAGACAGGAGACGGCAAGAATCGGTATCCTGCCTTACCTTTTGGTTCGAAAAATCAGGCGTTTGAGAACTCCTGCATCGAACGGAAACAGCGGGTATAGATAGGAGGTGCCGGACAACGTTTTGGTTGTCGCCATGATGAGCAGGCTGACAGCCGCGGCCGCGAGGATGCCGCCCAGTCCCAAAAGCTGCGCGCCGATCAGCATCAGTACGCGGCAAAACTTCATCGCGTACGAAAGTTCGATGCTCGGCTGGGTGAACGAAGCCAGCGCCACAACCGCCATGCAGAGAATGGTCTGCGGAATAAACCAGCCGGAGCTGATGCTGAATTCACCGAGGATCAGCGCACCGATAACCGACAGGGACATGCCCAGTGAGGTCGGTGTATTCAGTGAGGCGAGCTTCAGCGCGTCGATTGCCAGCTCCAGCAGCATGAATTGCCAAAAGATCGCAATCGCATAGTCATCCTCCGGCACAAAAAATCGCAAAATGTTCGGTGTAAACCAGTCATATTCGACCATCATCACATAGATGGGGGTCAAAAACAAGATAAGCATAAAATTCAAAATACGCAGGAATCGGAAGTAGTTTCCGGTCAGCTGCGGGAAATAATAGTCATCCGTATCCTGAAAAAACTCGAACACGCTCACCGGGATCATCATCGCCGTCGGGGAATTGTCGGTGATCAGCACCACCTTGCCCTCCTCCAGATGCGCCGCCGCAACATCCGGCCGCTGGGTATAGCGCACGCGCGGGAACGGATTGAGGCTGCTCGCGATGCCGAAGCTCTCCTGCAGATGCTCCAGCAGGCTCTGGTCGGTCACCGTCAGAGCATCAAACGCAGCCGCGCCGCGCTGTTCTGCCTCTCGTCTTGCCAAACGCGCGCGAAACATTTTTTCGTGGGAATCTGCTGCCGCGCTTTTCGCCTCAGCCTTTGTCCTGTCACCGCTGTCGGCTCGGTGAATCCGCAGCGCATCTTCTTCACTTGCGCGCGTTTGCCGCGCCGCAGTCGTTTCCTGCCTGCCGCGCCGCGATGCGCTCTGCGTGCCTCCCTGCACCTCAGCCTGCCCATTGCGCTCTGCTTGCGGGCGATTCTGTCCGCCGCGCTGCGGCTGCTGACCCGCACTGCGCCCCGCCAGTGCTTTTTTCTTCATATCGTCTAATGCCGATTCTAGTTTCTCGACAAATTTCGCGTCGGCGCGGTCTTTCATATAGCACAGCACCACGTCGGATTTACTGTCCGTACCGACGTTGAACACCTTAAAAATCAGCTGGTTGCTGCGCAGCCTGCGGCGGATCATCGCGACGTTCTGCATCATGTTCTCGGTAAAACCGTCGCGCGCGCCGCGCAAGGTTTTTTCTTTTTCCGGCTCTTCGACGGCGCGCGCAGGATAAGCTCTGGCATCCAGAATGATGATTTTGTCCAGTCCCTCCACGAGCAGCGGCACCAGTCCCGCGTAGAGCTTCGGAAGTGTCTGCAGATAGCAGTCATAGGCGGCATCCGCTGTCAAGGCCTCCATACGCGCAGCTTCCATGTGGCGCTTTTCATCCTGCGAAACCTCTGTCCCTTCCTGTGCGCACACGACATCGTTTGCTTCCGCTTCCGCAGCCACTTGTGCTTTTTTCCCCTTGCGGTGCGCCTGCTTGCGCTGCAGCGTTTCCTCTTCCAGCTTCCCTTTTTCCGCGTACTGCATCGGATGCTGTTTTGGCGGCGCGTCCGTCTGTGGCTCGATGACGCTGGCATCCATAAACGGCACTGCGGCCTCCAAAAAATCTTTGCTCTCGTGCAGCCCCTGCATAGTTTCCGGCTGCACCGCCAAAAGATAATTGAGCAGAAGCTGTCCCTTCTGTCCGTCGTGCAGTCCGTCGATAAAATACATCACCGCCCGGCGTCCGCCGATGCAAAGCTTCCTCTCGAGCAGATCGAAGCACTCGTCCAAAGGCAGCTCTGCCCTAAAAATGTTCAGATATTTCTCAAAAGCATGATTCATATGATTGCTGTCCATCCCTCCTGTCTTTTGTTCTTGCTCCGTTTTCCGTATCTTCGGTCGGCAATGGCACACAGGGTTTGCAAAGCCCCCGCAGCGGAAGATATCGTTTGCTCCCTCTATTTTTGACAGAAAACCGCCGTTTCATACCTTGCAAAACGCCGCAGGAAAATCTTCGCAAGGTGCGTTTGTCGCGATTCCGGAAATACCGCATAGCGATATTTCCTACATAATAAAATTTGTGCGCAAAGGCTTGTATCTTCGCGCCGAAAATGGTAAGATTCTATATGTTTGCTGTGGTACGCGGCAAACGGTATTTTGCAGTGCCATCGCCTATCTGCGATGCACATAACCTGCGGATTTTTGAAGAAGATAATGCGAGGAACATACACTATGGAAAATTTACAAGCAATCCTTTTATTCGCTGTCGGACTGCTGCTGCTGATCAAGGCAGGTGACTGGTTCGTTGACGGCGCGACGGGACTCGCCCGCCGCTTTCATATTCCCGATATTCTGATCGGCGCGACAGTGGTCTCCATCGGTACGACCCTGCCGGAGGTGATGGTTTCCGCGACCTCCGCGGTTTCCGGCCACGGCGAGCTTGCCTACGGCAACGCCATCGGCTCCATCATCTGCAATACTGCGCTGATCGCCGCCATCACCATCGCGGTCAAACCGGGTCAGGTCGATCGCGGCACGATGAAAACTCCGGTGCTGTTTTATTTCATCGCAGCTGTCTATTACGCCGCGACTGCGTATCTCAAAGGGCATTTTACCCGCGCGGACGGTATCCTTCTGCTGATGATTTTCGCAATCTATATGACACTGGCCGTCATGCAGGCGATCCGCGACCAACAGCTGCAGGAAAAGCTCTCGGAAGGCGCAGATCCGCATGACATCCGAGAGGACGAGCTGGAAGACACCTTCCTCCCGCTTTGGAAAGATTTACTGCTTCTGGTTGTCGGCGCAGCCCTAATCGCGGTCGGCGCGAATCTGCTCGTCGACAACGGGACGATTCTTGCCCGCGTGATGGGCGTGCCGGAATCCGTCATCGCACTGACCTTCATCGCGCTCGGCACCTCGCTGCCGGAGCTGGTCACCGCCGTCACCTCCCTCGCCAAGGGACATGGCGCGCTCTCGCTGGGCAATATCATCGGCGCGAACATGTTCAATCTGGTACTGGTCAGCGGCCTGTCCATCACACTCAATCCGTTTGACCTGCCGACCGAAAAGCTGCTTGCCGGACACAACGCGTCTCTAGTCGTCGATGTCCCTTTGACCTTCATCGTGATGCTCCTGCTGACCCTGCCGGGACTCGTCAAAGGCAGGCTCTACCGCTGGCAGGGCATCCTGCTGCTGGCAATCTACGCGGCCTTCTGTACGTTCCAGTTCCTGCTGTAGAAACCGCCGGAAGCGCCGCTGCGCAATACCATCAAAAAAGGAAGTACCCGCCCAAATTCCAAGATGCGCATCCCGCAAATCTGTGATATAATAGTTTTACCTTCGGTTTGCAAAGGTCTCTTGGCCTCTGCGCGCTTGTCAACCGAAGGGAATATACAAGATCAGTGCGCCGCAAAGCCGCAGGCAGCGCTGACGCAAGACAGAAATCAATACCCACGGAGGAAACGATATGAACTATGAAAAACTCGCGGAACTGCTGTTTCCGCATATCGACAAAACACCCGCGGATTACGAGGCGATGTACCCTGCCCGCGATCTGCCTGCCGGCGCGAAGGTCACCAGGCTCGGACCGAGCCCGACCGGTTTCATTCACCTCGGTAATCTCTACGGCGCGTTCGTAGACGAAAGGCTGGCGCATCAGTCCGGCGGGAAATTTTTTCTCAGAATCGAGGACACCGATGACAAACGCTATGTAGAGGGCGCGGTCGAGATCATCATCAACTCTCTGCGCTTCTTCGGCATTCAGTTTGACGAGGGCGCGACGATGAACGGCGACATCGGCGACTACGGCGATTACACACAGAGCCATCGCGGCCCGATCTACCAGTGCTTCGCCAAGAAGCTGGTCGCGGAAGGAAAGGCCTACCCTTGCTTCATGACGGAAGCGGACATCGCTGAGATTCACGCGCAGCAAGAGGCCCAAAAGGCGAATCCCGGCATCTACGGCAAGTGGGCAAAGAGCCGCGATCTCTCCATGGAAGAAATCGAAGCCAAGCTGGCTGCCGGCACGCCGTATGTCATCCGGCTCAAATCCGATGGCGATATGAGCCTGCCGGAAGATCAGATCAAGCGTTTCCAGGTGGAGGATGCGATTCGCGGCACGCTGGATATGCCGGTCAACGATCAGGATACGGTTCTGCTTAAGGCTACCGGTATTCCGACCTACCATTTTGCCCATGTGGTGGACGACCATCTGATGCGCACCACGCACGTGGTCAGAGGCGCGGAATGGCTGCCATCCCTGCCGATTCACGTGGAGCTGTTTGAGAAGCTGGGCTGGGAAGTGCCGATCTACTGCCACACCGCGCAGCTGATGAAGCTGGACGAAGAAGGCAACAAGCGCAAGCTTTCCAAACGTAAAGACCCGGAGCTTTCCTTAGATTACTACCGCAACGAGGGCTATCATCCGGCCGCGGTCCGCGAATATCTGCTGACCATCCTCAACTCTAACTTTGAGGAATGGCGCATCGCCAATCCGGACGCGCCAATCGATGATTTCGCCTTTACGACTGAGAAGATGAGTAACTCCGGCGCCCTGTTCGATCTGAACAAACTGAACGACATCAGCAATGCTGAAAATCTTGCGGATTCCCGCTTCTTTAACTTCAATTGCCTGTTTGATCATATCTACGGTTCCATCGATACCGAATACACTGCTGTTCAGGCACAGGTCGTAGCTGTCTACCTCGCCCCAGCGTTTGCTGGTGTAGTAATTGTAATAGCTAGAACGTTTTTTATCTGTTTTGATGATACGATCTTTTGCTTTTGCATCTGTCAGATCATAAATTTTTGCAATTCTTCGAATACGCGTCTGCAGATCCGCGTGGAAAAATACGCTGAAACAGTTATCAAAATCTGCCAGTGCATAATCCGCGCAACGACCGATCATGATACAAGGTCCCTCAGCTGCGATTTTCTTGATAGTTTCAAACTGAGCCAGGAAAACTTTCTGATTAATTGGCATATCAGAGAATGCAGATGAAGTATAACCAAAAGAGTATGTATCCATAACCAGAGAATACAGAAAACTATTGGTTGGTTTTTCATCATGATTCTCAAAAAGTTCTTCGCAAAGTCCACTTTCCTTTGCTGCACGTTCCAGTAACTCTTTATCGTAACACTTGATACCTAACTCTTCTGCAAGGACTCTTCCAATTTGACGTCCGGCACTTCCGTACTGACGACCTATTGTAATAATGGTATTGGTCTTCATAGCAACCCCTCCCGTTCTTTTAATTTATTATAATTATTATAAAATAAAACAAATCAATTGTACAGTACCTATTTTCTTAAATTTTCTAACAAATCCGTAAAATATTCTGGTAATGGGGCTGAAAATTCAATATA
>URWB01000055.1 GCA_900551415.1 uncultured Eubacteriales bacterium | reverse complement strand
GGTGGAAGAAGTGCTGTTTGCGAAGGAAATCCTGCGCACGCTGGGGATGCGGACATCCTCGATCGATCTGGTGTCGTGTCCGACCTGCGGCAGAACGAAGATCAATCTGGAGGCGCTTGCCAATGAGGTGGAGGCGAAGCTCGCGCCGCTGGAGGACGCTTTGCTTGCCAAGGGATATCCGTCGATCAAGGTGGCGGTTATGGGCTGCGCGGTCAACGGACCGGGAGAGGCCAGAGAAGCGGACTTCGGCGTTGCCGGAGGCGATGGACAGGGTCTGTTGTTCGCGAACGGAGAGATCGTCAGATCCGCGGTGCCGGAGGATAAGCTCGCGGAGGAATTATTAGCTTTGATACGAAAGAGAATTTTTGCGCAATGAAACAACTGATCGCAGACGCGCTGAGCTGGGAGGAGCTCGGTGAGATACATAAAACAGAATATCAATTTGAACTTGGCAAGGGCGTGCTGCACAAGGAGGAAGGCAGGCTGACCCTGCCGATTCGCTGCAATTTTGTGATGCCGTTCGCGGACTGCGAAAAGGTCAAAGCGGTGATTTTACACAAGCTCGACATGCTCAAGGAGGTCAAGCTGGATTTTTCGTACCGCGATTTTGTGATGCCGAAGGAGGACGCTGCCAGACTCTATGTCCCGCATATGGTTCGGATTCTCAACGGTTCGTATCTGGCGATCACCAAGACCATCGTCGAAAACCGCGTCATGGTCAGAGACGGATGCCTTTACTGTCCGGTTCTCGGTAAAGTCGCGGCAGAGCAGCTGAATGAGAGAGTGGCGCAAAAATTCCGAGAAATACTCAAAGAAACTTTCGATTTTGACATGGAGATCATCTTTGAGAACGATGAAGAACTGCTGGCGGAAACTCTGCGTTCTTTCCATGAGAGTGAGGCGAAGGATATTGAGCGCTCCATGCGGGAGTACCGGGAAGTGCTCAAGACGCGGGCGAAGGAAAGACCGCAGGCGGCGGACAGCGGCACAGGCGGCGGTTTCGGTGCAGGCGGCGGCTTCGGCGGCGGAAACAACGGCGGCGGCTTTGGCGGAAACGCGGCAGGTGCCGGCAGTAAGAAGCAGGGCGGCTGGAAACGCAGGGAAAAGGAACTGCCCGCGGAGGGCAACCGCATTATGGGACGCGGCATTCCAAGCGGTAAGACCGCGGAGCTGCGAGAGATCGCACCGGAGATGGGGGTCGTTATCCTGGAAGGTGTGCTGTTCCGCAAGACGGAGCGTGTCATCAAGAGCGGCAATTATCTCGTTTCCCTGTTGATTACCGATAATAAGACGACGATCTGCGCCAAGGCGTTTGTCAGTGAGAACAAATGGAAGGAAATCGATGAACTGCTCAAACCGGGCGATGGTGTCAAGCTGCGCGGTGAGGTGCAGTGGGACACCTTTGAAAACATGAATACGGTCATGTATACGGACCTCGAAAAAACCGACCGCGAAATCGGCCGCGAGGACACCTGGGAGAACGGCCGGCGTGTGGAGCTTCATATTCACTCCAAGATGAGCCAGATGGACGGCTTCAACGAAGCCAAAGACATCGTGGCGATGGCTGCCAAGTGGGGGCAGCCCGCGGTCGCGGTGACCGATCATGGCGTGGTGCAGGCGTTCCCGGACTGCGCGGCGGAGGCCAAAAAGCAAGGCGAAAAAGGCCGCGAGATCAAGGTCATTTACGGGCTGGAGGGCTATGTGTTCGACGACGCGGACTGCGTGCAGGAGGACGGCAGTATTGATTACAAGAGCAAACCGACCCATCACATCATCATTCTGGCAAAGACGCAGGAGGGACTGAAGAACATTTACAAGCTGGTTTCCTATTCCCACCTGGATTACTATTACAAAAAACCGCGCTTGCCGTGGTCGGTCATCGAAGCGAACCGCGAAGGACTGATCATCGGCTCAGCATGCAGCGCAGGCGAAGTGTTTTCTTCGATGGTCAAACACGTGACCTATCAGAAGCGGACGCGTACTGAAAAGATCATGGAGCAGAAATCCGCGGAGGAGCAGGCGCGTATCGCCTCCCGCTATGACTATCTGGAAATCCAGCCTGTCATCAACAACCGCTTCATGTTCGATGAGGAGTTTTATCTGGACGGCAGGCGTATCGAGACCGAGGACGATATCCGCGAGATCAACCGGCGGATTGTGGCGCTGGCGGACAAGCTCGGCAAGCGGGTCGTGGCAACGACGGATTCACACTATACGGAGCCGGATGATGCAATCTACCGCAATATCGTGATGGCGGGCATGGGCTTCGAAGACGCAGAGAGCGGCGAGGGTCTGTATATGAAAACGACCGATGAGATGATGGAAGAGTTTTCGTATCTGGGTGCGCGCGCCCAGGAGATCGTCGTGGACAATACGAATTACATCGCGAGTTTGATCGACGGTGATATCCGTCCGGTACCCGCGGGCAAGTTCCCGCCGAAGATCGAGGGCGCGAAGGAAACCCTGCGCAAGACCTGTATGGAACGCGCACACGCGCAGTACGGAGACCCACTGCCGAAGGAAATCGAGGATCGGCTGGATATCGAGCTGAATTCGATCATCAATAACGGCTACGCGGTCATGTACGTCAGCGCGCAGATGCTGGTAAACAAGTCGCTGGAGGACGGGTATCTGGTCGGCTCGCGTGGTTCAGTCGGCTCATCGTTCGCAGCGACGATGGCGGGCATTACGGAAGTCAATCCGCTTGACCCGCATTATCTTTGTCCGAACTGCAAAAAGATTATCTGGGGTGATATGCAGAAGTACGACTGCGGCGTAGATATGCCGCCGCTGGACTGTCCGGACTGCGGCACGCCGATGAAACGGGACGGCTATACGATTCCGTTCGCGACCTTCCTTGGCTTCCAGGGCAATAAGGAGCCGGATATCGACTTGAACTTCGCCGGAGAATATCAGCCGGTGGCTCACCGCTATGTCGGGACTATTTTTGGTGAAAAGAATGTGTTTAAGGCGGGAACGGTCGGTACGGTCGCAGAAAAAACCGCTTATGGTTATGTCGCGAAGTTCTTTGAGGAGCGCGATATTCCGGTCAATAAATATGAAAAGGAGCGTCTGGCGCAGCATTGTACGGGCGTGAAACGGACGACCGGACAGCACCCGGGCGGAATCGTTATCTGTCCGGATGACCACGAGATTTATGAGTTCTGTCCGGTACAGCATCCGGCGAACGACACGACAACAGATATCGTCACGACGCATTTTGACTATCACAAAATCGATGAAAACCTGCTGAAGCTTGATATTCTCGGTCACGATGTGCCGTCCATGATCCGCCAGCTGCAGGATATGACGGGTACCGACCCGTTGCAGATCGACCTGACGGATCGTAAGGTCTTGAGCATCTTTAACGGCATCGAGGCACTGGATATCAAAGATCCGGACTACAAGTTCACGCACGGCTCTTACGCGATCCCGGAGTTCGGGACTTCTTTTACCCGGCAGATGCTGGACGATACGAAACCGGACAAGTTCGCGGATCTGGTGCGCATTTCCGGATTTTCTCACGGGACAGACGTTTGGCTGAACAACGCGCAGGACTATATCCGTTCGGGAACCGCGACGATGCGTGAAGTAATCTCGACGCGTGACGACATTATGAACTATCTGATCCTCAAGGGCGTGGAGAATGAAACCGCGTTCAAGATCATGGAGATCGTGCGTAAGGGTAAGAAGGATCTCGACGAGCAGCAGGTCGCGACGATGAAGGAACACAATGTGCCGGACTGGTACATCGACTCCTGCAACAAGATCAAGTACATGTTCCCGCGTGCGCACGCGGTGGCTTACACGATGATGAGTTTCCGTATGGCGTGGTATAAGGTATACTATCCGCAGGAATTTTACGCGACGTATTTCACGACGAAGGTCGCGAATTTCGACGCGGAGACAATCCTCAAAGGTAAGGACGCGATTCTGGCACGCATGGACGAAATCACAGCCAAGGGCACGAATGCTTCCGCCAAGGAAAAGGATGATTACACGATTCTGGAGGTCGCTTACGAGATGTACGCGCGCGGCTATGAGTTCGCGCCCGCGCGGCTGGGCAAGTCGGACGCGGTCAAATTCGGCGTCGATGATGGCAAAGTCCTGCTGCCGTTTGTCGCGATCGAAGGCGTGGGGGAAACTGCGGCTCGTGCGTTCGCGGAGGAGTACGCGGTAAAACCGTTTGACACGATTGAAGAGGCGGTCAAGCGCGCGAAGCTGAACAAAACCGTTGTCGAGGGTCTGCGCGGTCATGGCGTGTTCGCAGGACTGCCGGAAACCGACCAGCTCAGCATGTTTATGTAGTAGGGGGCGGCAGAGTGCTGCCCTCGTTTTTCTTATGATGCAGGAAATATCGCTTGTGATATTTTCGGAATATCGACAAATGTAACTTGCGAAGCGCTTCCCATGCATGGCAGGCATGTGCGCAAAGGAACCTGCGGTTTCGTTTTGTACACTTTTGCCTAAAATTTATTTTTTCCCCTCGAAATCTGTCGAAATTTGTGCTATAATTATGTATAGAAACCGCGCGAGGTTTGTACTGCGAAGCCGGGACTTCACAGCTGAAGCAGGCGCGTTTTTCTTTAAGGTTTTGCATCGGAAAAGGAGAACAGGAAGGCATAACATGTATCAGATCGGTGACATCGTAGTTTATGGCACAGAAGGCATTGCGGAAATCGGAGGCGAAATCGAGAGGGAATTCGGCGGACAGAAGATGAAGTATTTTGTCCTGCACCCAATCGAAAAAAAGACCGAAACGGTCTACGTTCCGATCGGAAATGAGAAGGCTATGAGTAAGATGCGCGGCATTTTGACGAAAGAGGAGGCGGAGAATTTGATTTCAAATCTGCCGCAGGAGCGTCCTGCCTGGATCAAAAACGACCGCGAACGTCAAAAAGTTTATCGTGATACGCTCTTGTTCGGCAGCAGTCAAGAGGTTCTTACGATGGCAAGAGCCTTGTATCTGCACCAGATCGAGCAGCTCGCGCGCGGCAAGAAGCTGCACGCGGCGGATGAACGCTTTATGCGCGATGCCGAAAAAATGATTTTCGCGGAGCTTTCCTACGCGTTGGGCATTACGCAGGAGGAAGTTTTGCAGAGACTCGTCCGGCTAGACAAAAACAGCCAAAAGTAAGCGCGTCCGCGGACACGATGGTAGCGCCGACCGGGGTGGAGCACATGATGGAGATCAAGATGCCGAGCGCCGAGGTGACAACCGCGATGACGGCCGCGCAGAGGATGACCTGCCGAAAGGCGCGATAGACGCGCATGGCGGAAAGCGCAGGAAAAATCATCAAGGCTGAGGTCAGCAGCGCGCCGACCAGATTCATCGCCAACACGATGATGACGGCGGTGACGATCGCGATGAAAAGATTATACAGCCCGGTTTGGATACCGATGGCTTTAGAAAAATCTTCGTCAAAGGTAATGGCGAAGATTTTGTTGTAAAAGAGCAGAAACAGCAGCATCACCAGAGCGGACATGATGACGCAGAGCGCGACATCACCCGCGGTCAGGGTCAGAATTGAGGTAGAGCCGAACAGGGTGCTGCAGACATCGCCGGAGATATTCGCGGAGGTGCTGAAACAGTTGAGCAGGAGATAGCCGATGGCCATGGCCCCGACGGAGAGCATGGCAAGCGCGGCATCTCCTTTTATTTTTGCGTGGCTGCCCCCTGCCAGAAGCAGAACAGCGCAGAGTACGGTAAGCGGCATGACGATGATCATTTCATTGGTGACGGAAAGCACCGCGGCAATGGCCATGGCACCGAAGGCGACATGAGAAAGCCCATCGCCGATAAACGAGTAGCGCTTGAGTACGAGGGTCACGCCCAGCACCGAGGCGCAAAGCGCGGTCAACACACCGGCAATGAAGGCATAGCGGACGAAGGAATAGCTGAAATATACGGCAATCATTTGGAATACGTTCATTATTTATAATACCTCCTTGCTGCGGCACCACCGCGTTCGGCGCGGCTGCATACTGCTTCATCAACAAATTTGGAAAGCTCACCGCGGTCACGAAACGAGGCGCGCAGCGGCGTTTTGACATAGTCCGTTTTGCTGCCGAAGAATTGCAGACCGCCGCCCATATGCAGGATGTGGGAGGCGTATTTGACAGAAGCTTCTATGTCGTGGGAGACCATGAGGATGGTCATATGCTTTTCGCGATTGAGGTCCGCGATGATCTGATACATCTCTTGCATGGCTGCGGGGTCCAGTCCGGAGACAGGCTCATCGAGCAGCAGCATTTTTTGCGCGGCACAGAGGGCTCTCGCCAGCAGGACACGTTGCTGCTGACCGCCGGAAAGATCGCGATAGCAGCGTTTGATGAGCTGCGGGATGCCGAGTTCCGCGAAAAGCTGTTCCACACGCTGTTTTTGGGCTTTGCTGTAAAAGGGACGCAGTCCATTCGCGGCGAGAAAGCCGCTGAGTGCGATTTCCTCGCAGGAGGCCGGAAAATCCTTTTGAAAATCGGTCTGCTGCGGCAGATAACCGATCTGACGCGCGGAGAGTCCGTCGCCGAAGGTGATTTTGCCCGCGAGCGGCGGGGTCAGACCGAGCAGCGTCTTGATCAATGTCGATTTGCCGGAGCCGTTTTCACCGATGATGCAGAGGTAGTCGCCACGGTTGACTTGAAAGTTGATATTTTCGGCAACCGCGTGTCCTTCATAGCCGAGGGTGAGACCGCTTGCGGAAAGCTGCGGTTCGGTCTGCGTATGCCGGCTTATGTTCTGGGTAGGATCTGTCATAGTTAGTTTGTCCTTTCTTTGTCTGCAGCGGCAGCCTGCCGCCTGCACGCGTCTATTTGTCTGTCTGCGCACATTTCTCGTGGCGTATCGCGAATGTCGTGCGCGTTATGCGCACATTTCTCGTGACATATTGCTAGCTTAGCAGGCGCGCGAGTGATTCATAGTTCTGTTCCATGAGATAGAGATAGGTGACTTCGCGCTCGTTTTGTATTTTGCCGCTCTCGCGCAGCGCACGGACGGTTTGCGGCAGAGATTGCATGGAATACAGCGTCACAATCTGTGTTTCGGGTAGCTCCGCGGCGCGGGTGATGGTTTCGGCGAGCGCGGCGGAGCCGCCGTCCAATGTGACAAGCCGGCTCTTTGGCAGAGCCTTGAGGTCATCTGCGAGCGAAATGATAGTTTCGAAGCTTGCTTCCGTTTCGGCGGAGCATCCCGGAAAGGCTGCCTCGTGCGCGAGACCGTAATCGTCACAAAAGTATTTGAAGGGGTAGCGATCTGCAAAGATCAGTGTTTTGCATGTAGATTGCCGGACTAATTTCGTGATTTTGCCATCCAGGGCATCAAGCTTTTGTATATAGGCCGCGGCGCTTGTTTGATAGGCCGCAGCGGCAGTTGGGTTCAGCGCCGCAAGTTGCGAAGCGGTCGCGCGGCAGAATTCCCTGCTCATCTTGAGAGAGAGCCAGAGGTGCTCGTCCGTTTCGTCCTCGTGGTCGTGTTCTCCATGGCTATGCGCGTGTTCTTCGTGCTCATGCTCGTCCTCATCCTGGACGTAAGTCGGGAAACGATCGGGTTCTGATTCAAAGAGGCGCATCAAGGAAAGTACCTGCCTGTCCGGATTCGGATAGGCTTTTAGGGCGTCTTCGACCCAAAACTGAGAAGCGCCGCCGTTGTAGATCAGCAAGTCACAGTTCGCGATTTTGACCATATCGGCGATCGTCGGCTGGTAGCTGTGCATATCGGCACCCGCGGTGTTTAAGAGCTGCACGACGATTTTTTTGGCGTTTTTGTCCTGTGAAGCGCTGGCCGGCTGGCTGCTGTTCGCGGCGCCGATGATCGAGCGGGTCCAGTCATACTCCGGAAAATCAACGCAGAGGACTGTGAGCGTGTTCCTGTCCTTCTGCGCGGCCGCGGAAGCTGCGCCATTTTCGCCAGGGCCGGAGGCCGCGCAGGCCACACACAGTGTCAGTAAAAACAGCCCCGCTGCCGGCAAAAGAATGTGCCGCGCAAATGCAAAAAAAACGCGACGCGCGTGCTTGCCCGCGTGATTTGAAATAAATGAAAACATATTATGCTGACGTTCCTTTCTTTTTGCATGCCTCGCAGAGGCCGAACAGCAGCGTGCGGTCCATGTCGAGGTCAAAGCCGGAAATCGCGCGAACCTGGCTGAGCAGTCGGTCAGAGGCTTCATCGCTCATATGCAGCAGCTTGCCGCAATCGGTGCATTTGAGGTGTATATGGCAGTGACAGGGCATGCCGTCAATGATTTGATAAGAGGTTTTACCGCCGCCGCTTTGCGCGAAACAGGTGACGAGGTTTTCCTCCATCAGCTTTGGCATCAGACGGTAGAGCGTACTCTTGCCGGGCGGATGTTTGATTGCGGGGTCGGCCTGCATGCCGGATACGATCGCGTCGATGGTGTAGGCGCGGTCCTTATGTTTTTTGAGAAAAGCGATCAGCTGGCTGCGCTGTTCGGTCTGATAAGTCATGATGGCTGCCTTTCTGCGGTTTTGACGCATTAAAATGAGAATGATTCTCAAATTGCGATATTCTTATTATACCGCGCTGCGGCTAAATGTCAAGATAGTTCGCGCATGCTTTTTGGGCAGAAATTTTACGCGCATTTGCGGTCAGAAGAGGCTTTTGGGGCCGGCGACAAGGTGACGGCAAACTTTGAGATAACTGTTTTCGTCAGCGCATAGTGTCCACTTCACGAGGCTGAGCTGGCCGTAAATCAGTTCCATGCAGGTGATGGTATTCGGATGCACACAGGAACCGGTGTTGAAATACCCCCAGCCTTCCTTTTCAGAAAACGTGAGGGAGGGGCGATGTGTGTGCCCCGCGGCGAGATAGGTGTGACGCGCGCGGGCCCAGTTTTCGAGCCTGACACCGACTGCCTCGCGCCTCTTGTAGTTTTTGGCGGCACTGGTAGGGTCTTTGAAACCTGCCAGCTCCAACGGTTTCCAAAGATAGCGCACCAGCCAGCGGGTAAGTTTCCAAAGCTGATTGTTCCACGGGTCAACCTGATGCCCGTGCAGCAGATGTACGCGACGCCCGCCGGTCGGGTCTTCGAGAATCAAGCTTTCCGCGGCACGCGGCAGGAAACTATAGGAAGTACCGGCCGCCGCGCGGAATTTCACGCTGCTTTTGACGCGGTCGTGATTGCCCCAAAGCAGGAAGAGACGCTCCTTTGCGGCGAAATCCGCCAGCTTGGAGAATACGTCACTGTGGATTTCGGAAATATCTGTGATATTGCGGTTTTCCCATAGTTCATCGCCGTCCCCGAGTTCTACACAGGCAAAGTCTCGCGCGTCATAGTAATGGAGAGCCGCTTCATAGAGTGGCTTGTTGTTCAGGAAACTGTCGCTCCAACTGCCGTTTCCGCGATGCACATCGCTAAAAAGCACCAGGCGCGGATAGTCCGAAAGACACAAAACCCGCGCGCCCCGCAAAGCGTGGTCAATCTGACGGTCGTAAAAGGAATTCACACGATGAAGCTGCATATCGGATACCCCCTTACTGTCAGTTTATGCGGGAAGACGGCCGAGGGTGCGGAGAAGGGAGGTTTTGCGTTGCGCCTGTTGTAAAAATATGTCGAGAAATTCTTATCTAAAAAAGCAAATGATTCCTTGCGATTTTTATTGTAGTTTTAGTAGAATCAAACCGGTAAAGTCCGGACGCAGCGACACGAAGGCAAAACCGTTGTCATTCGCGACCGTAAGGTAGGACACGACCATACGATTACACGTCGATACAGAAGAGGAAAGATAGTTTGTAGGCACTTTTCAGTTCTTCACAGAAAGAACAGACAACAGAAAGATTCCCCTTTGGATAAAGGCTTTAAGAAGCCTGCAAAAAGGATGTTTTTTACAGGCAGGGTTCTTTCCGATTGGTGATTCCGAGCAAATAGTCTGTAGAAACATGATGAAAACGCGCGAGTTTGATTAAGATATCGATGGGAATATCCAAATCTCAACGTTCATAGTTGCTGTAAACACGTTGTAAACACTGGAGAATTTCATACATTTCACGCTGAGTCAAGTCTTTATCTTCCCGCAAGTCTCGGATTCTTCTGTAGATATTGTATATCTTCACAAAAATAAAATTACTAGAATTAACCAGAAATTAGGGTATATTCCAAAAATTCCATCACGATGAGATAGATTCCTTGCGAGTTAGCGGAGTATCCACTAAAACATGACAAGTTAAAGACAAAAAACTGATCAAATTGACTTTTAGCGTAAGAGACGCTAAAATAAAGACATATTTGCATGCGCTTATCACAGGAAAATAATGAAAGCAATCTATAATAGGAGTAAAATGATACGGTGTTAAAAAAAGAGTGAAGGAGTTTTGCTTTTATATTTATGTCGCTTGCTGAATATCAATGCTTTCTTTGGAATTGTATGAAAAGTATATTATCTGCCTCTGCACCAGATGATCAGTAAAGGATGAAGACATGGGCGTGCTGATTAAAAATATTCATAGGATGTAAAGAAAAAATCTAAAATGTATAAAATAATATACATATCAAAGACAATATGTAAAAAAAAATACACAAAAAATTTTAATGTAAGAAAAATCACTGTTTTGTGGGAGATAATATTCTAGCTTGCATGGTTACAAAAAAACCCCTGCGGTGAATTGTATAAAAAAATACACGGGATATATTTATTTGATAGTGTAAGATCATAAAAAGATAATAAAATATGAGACTTTATATGGAATGTTACAGCATGATTGACAATATTTTGCTGATTTATGAGAAAATATCTTGGCACATAAATTGCAAAAGTTTATTATTGACGTTCACAAGCATGGGAGTAGCTGTCTATGCAATAAAGTAATTTGCGCAAATGATGCATATGATGTGAGCATTTGCTCGGAAAGTATGCAGGAAAGAGTGAAACGTATCGACATTTCTTTTATTCAATATGAAAGGAGCATTTTACGAATGGACACAAATGAAAAAAAGGGACAGGGCTTTAGCAGTCGAATAGGACTGTTGCTGACACTGATCGGGGCAGCAATCGGCGCCGGAAACTTCTGGAGATTTCCACGCGTTTTAACACTTAACGGAGGCGGCGCATTCTTGATCGCTTATGCGGTAATCTTCTTCTGTTTCGCAATTCCGATTATGTGGGCAGAACACGCAATCGGCAGATCGACAAGACATGGCCTGCCGGGAGCTTTTAAAGACTTCGTAGGCAAAAAGAATACTTGGATGGGTATGTTCATGACCGTGATCGTTATCATGATCATGGCAACCTTTACAACCGTTTGTGCCTGGGTACTTAGATACTTGATTTACGCAGTTACCAACGTCTTTTCCGGCGCAGACACCGTGGCATTATTCAACGCAACTGCGGAGAAAGATCCGCTCACAACCGCATTTTTCTTCCTGATCTTATTCTTCTGCTGCTTTGTAACCTCCAAAGGTATTTCAGGCGGTATTGAAAAGTGCATGAAATTCATGATACCGGTTTTATTTATCAGCATGCTGATTATTGTTGTCAGAGCAATCACGCTGCCGGGAGCAACAGAGGGCTTACAGTATATGTTCCATATTGATGCATCATACTTACTGAAAGCCAATACGTGGCTGGAGGCATTAGCGCAAACTGCATGGTCTATGGGACCGGGATTCGGACTGATCATCTCTTACGCAGTTTATACAAAAGCGAATTCCGATATCACGTTAACGACCGTCACCCAAGGCTTATCCGATACAATGGCAGCGCTGCTGGCATCCACCGCGATCTGTGGGGCTCTGTTTGCGACCATGGGTTCTGAAACATCCATGGAGATCATGCAGTCCGGCAGCAACGGCTTATGCTTCATTGCGCTTCCGAACTTATTCGCGACGATGAGCGGCGGACATATCCTCGGCATCTGCTTCTTCTTGGCGTTGTTCATGGCAGTTCTGACATCCAATTTCGGACATGTCGCAGTTGTTTCTCTGGCAATTCAAGAACTGGGTATTTCCAAGAAAAAAGCAATCTGGTGGACGTTCATTGTTACCTGCATCGTTGGTCTTCCATCCGCATACAGCATGGATATTATGGGCAGGTTAGACTGGGTATCCGGCACGCTGCTGGTATTCGGTGCATTGTTCGTCTGCTACGCAGTACGCAAATTCGGCGCAAAGAAATTCAGAGAAAGATTCCTCAATACGCCGTATGATGAATTCCCGATCGGTCGCTGGTTTGAACTGACGATCACCATTATTGCGCCTCTGCTGACGCTGTTTGTACTGCTTGGATGGGTATATCAGTCCTTTATCGCAGACCCGGCAGGCGCATTCAATCCGCTTGGAAACGGCACAGTAGGCGCGTTGGTCGTGCAGGGCGGTCTGATCATTCTGGTTACTATTCTGCTCAACGACAAGGTTGCAGACAGAATTAAGAATAAGTATTTCAACGGCGAAACATTCCCTGAAATTCCGCCTGAACATTATGATGACGCGAAATAAGGAGGAAAGATTATGACAGTTGATGCAATTATTATGGCAATCCTGAATTATGGCTTCTACGTTGGCGGATTCTGTCTCGGCTTGTACAAAACGATCAAGGCAGATAAGCAGAGCAAAAAGGCTTCCTAACAGACAGCCTACATTTTGAAAAAAGAATCATGGAATCGGTTGCTGTGCACAGAGAGTTGGAGGCGCAGCAGCCGGATCAAAAAAATGGGGCGGCAAATGCCCCTTTTGTTTCAGAAGAAAATCAGAATTAATATTTTTTAGGCAGGAGGAAAAAATGTTATCAGAGAGGATTTCTAGGTTAGTAGACAAGGCGCGCGACACGACGCCGACCGTGTGCTTGGACCGCGCAAGACTGGTGACGGAATTCAGCAAAAAACCGTCTTTTGAGCCGATGCTGCTCAGCAGAGCACATCTCTTGGAATATGTATTAGAAAATAAGAAAATTTTTATAGATGACGACTGGCTGATGGCCGGTCATACGACTTCGCGATTAAGAGCTGTAAATATTTTCCCGGAAATGTCCGGATGGCTCCGAGACGAATGGGATATTCTCGACACTCGTAAGTTCGATACGTTCCAGTTCGTTTCGCCGGAAGAAAAGCAAGAACTGGCAGTCATGTTGGAAGAATGGAGAGGCCGTACCTTTGAGGATTTGACCGCGACGCAATACACCGAGGAGGAACTGGAAGCGATCGAAGTCGGCGTTATGACCAAAGGCGTTGCCAAGCAGTCGACCATGGCCATGAATCCGGATTATCCGGAGATCGTAAAGCGTGGGTACCGCTTTTATGTTGACGAATGCAAGCAGAAATTAGCCGATCTCGAAAAGGAAGAAATGACCATCGAAAAGATGAACCAAAAGTATACCTGGCAGGCCATGATCATTGCGATGGAGGCGGTCATTACCTTTGCACACCGGTATGCAGATCTTGC
Source organism: uncultured Eubacteriales bacterium (assembly GCA_900551415.1). Lineage (GTDB taxonomy): Bacteria > Bacillota > Clostridia > Peptostreptococcales > Anaerovoracaceae > CAG-238. The sequence continues at coordinate 979 of URWB01000055.1, read as the reverse complement.
CGAAAAGATGGCAGCAGAGTGCACGGATGAAAAACGTAAAGCAGAGCTTCTGACTATGGCAGCAGACTGCCGTATCGTTCCGGAATATCCGGCGCAGACATTCCAACAGGTCCTGCAGCTGATTCTTCTGACACACTGCACGATCATGATCGAAAATAACGGTTACCATCATCCGATCGGTCGTTTGGACCAGTACCTGTATCCGTTCTATCAAAAAGCACTTGCGGAGGGACAGACCGAAGAATTCCTGTCTGATCTGATCCACGAGTTCAAGATCCGCTTTGAAGAAATGTGGTATCTGAGAAGTGCCGGAGAAGCGGAAGCTTACCCGGGCTGTGCCTTATACATGCATATTGTCCTCGGCGGCATGAAACCGGACGGCAGCGACGCCTGCAACGAACTGACCAGACTGATTCTCAGAGGCATGGATAATCTGCAGACCAAGGAGCCTTGCATTTCGTTCCGCTACCACGAAAAGGTGGATGAGGAAACATTCCGCCTTGCAATGAAGATCGCCCTGAACGGCGACAGCCATCCGGCGTTCTTCAATGACGGCGCGAACATTCTCAGTCTGCAGGAGCTTGGCTTTACGTTAGAGGAAGCAAGAGACTATGCGCTTGTCGGCTGCACCGAGGCAATCGTGGCAGGAAAATCCGATTATCAGTCTAATACCGGTTTTTTCAACGCGCTAAAAGTTTTCGAGCTGGCATTGAATGACGGAAAAGATCCGGTTACCGGAAAGCAGGTAGGACCGCATACCGGCGATGCCAGGGACTTTATCTCGGTGAAAGAACTGCAGGCCGCTTATGTGATCCAACAGGAATACTTTGTCCGCATGTTTGTAAAAATGTTTGATAAAGTCGTGTCCTGCCATGCTTATGCGTGCCCGACGATCACCGGTTCCTGCTTTGTGGAGGGGTGCATTGAAAGCGGCAAAGTGATGCAGCAGGGTGGCTGCCCGCACCGTTGGGGCGCTTTT
>URWB01000054.1 GCA_900551415.1 uncultured Eubacteriales bacterium | reverse complement strand
AGACGGATATATTAGCGACAGCGACCTAGAAGATTTTTATACGAACGAGTCGCTGAACAGCGCATGGTTTGCCTCTCCCGGAGATGTTTTGATACGCCTTTTTTCTCCTCTATGCCCCACGGTGATAGATGAGAGTCGGAAGGAATTGCTTGTCCCGTCACAGCTTGCTATACTGAAGGTAAAAGACCGTTCCATCATATCGCCAGAGTTCTTACGTTTGTCTCTTTCTCAAAAAGAAGTCCAAGAGCACGTTAGGAGAATTGAAAGAGGAACTGCACAACGGACCGTAAAACTTGGTACGATTATGGATCTTTTGATAGAGGTGCCGGATATGGAAACACAGAGACGGGCTATCGAAGTTGACGAGCTCAGCCGCAAAAGAGAACGTATGTACTTGGACTTAATCGATCAGGAACGGCAGCTGACTGAAACCACAATTAAAAAGATCATTGGAGGATCGCTGAGATGACGACAAGAAAAGATATCGAAAATGCATTGATGCGTGGTGCAGACACGCTGAGAGATACCATCGATGCGGCGAACTATAAAGATTATGTCCTGCCGGTTATGTTTCTCAAGTATTTAAGTGATTCTTATGCTGATGCCGTAGAAGCCCTGAGCAAACAGTATTCCGGTATTCGACTGGAACGCCAGAAAAAGTATTTGCCATTCATGGTCGCAGAAGGTTGTTCTTTCTATGATCTGTACAAGCAGCGTTTTGCCGACAATATCGGTCAGCTGATCAATGCGGCTATGCGTCAAATTGAAGCAGACAACAATCAGCAACTCGCCGGTGTTTTGAGTTCTGTGGATTACAACAGCGAAAACGCTCTTGGCACCCGTGAACACAAAAACGCTATCCTGCGTGATCTGCTGGAAGACTTTGAACCGTTAAATCTTCGTCCATCTGTGATTGAAATTAAAGAAGGTCAGGTGCCCGCAGATGTCATCGGCGATGCTTATGAATACATGATAGGTCAATTTGCAAGCATGGCCGGCAAGAAAGCGGGATCTTTCTATACCCCTGCTGCGGTTTCCGAAATCATGGCTCGCATCGTGAATGTGCAGCCCGGTGAGCGTGTTTACGACCCAACTTGTGGATCCGGCTCTTTGCTGATTAAGGCTGCGAAAAAGCAGAACAGCAAAGAAGTATCCATCTATGGTCAGGAAGTCAATGGATCTTCCGTAGCAATGGCGAAGATGAACATGTATATCCACGAAATCCGTGATGCAAAGATTGGCTGGGGTGATACTCTTGCCAATCCTGTGTTCCTGGATGCGGACGGAAATCTGCTGCTGTTCGATGCCATCGTTGCGAATATGCCTTTCTCCAAAGACAAATGGGCATCCGGGTTCAATCCCGGCGGAGAATCCTCCGGTAAGGGAAAGAAAGAGTTTAAAATGGAGGCTTCTCTGGATAAGTTCCACCGTTTTGACTGGGGTGTGCCTCCTGCAAGTAAAGGTGACTGGGCATTTCTGCTTCATATGATTGCCAGCCTGTCTGTAAATGGCAGAATTGCCGCAGTTGCTCCCCATGGTGTGTTGTTCCGTGGCGCAGCCGAGGGCAGAATTCGTCAGCGTGTAGTGGATGAAAATCTGTTGGATGCAGTTATTGGTCTTCCCGAAAACCTGTTCTATGGTACGCCAATCCCAGCTTGTATTTTGGTGTTCAAAAAGAATCGTCCCACCACAGATATTCTGTTTATTGATGCCAGTAAAAATGATGAAGACGGTAATCCCCGGTATATCAAAGCAACGAACCAGAATGAACTTGGACAGGAACACATTGACTCTATCGTCGAGGCGTACTACAGCCGCAGCGAGCAACCCAAATTCGTTCATATGGCAACATTGGATGAAATCAAAGAGAACGAATACAATCTGAATATTCCTCGATATGTAGATTCCTTTGAAGAGGAAGAATTGATTGATATTGCTGCTGTGCAGGCAAACATTGTCCGACTGAAACAGGAAATCGCCGAAGCCGAGGCTAAGATGGATGCATACCTGAAAGAACTGGGACTGTAAGCAACAGTATGTTGATAGAAAAATAGGAGGTCATAATATGACCGAAGAAAACGCAAAATTATTGGCTATTGTACAAGATGGTGCGGTGCCAGCCGGATACACGAAGGTGTGGCATTTGATGCCCGAAGAATGGAAAGATGTTCCACTTTCATATATCTTCACAAAAAAAAACCAAAAGAACAAAGGGAACAGTGTAAAGACTGTGTTTACAAATAGTGCAGTAAACGGAATCATCCCTCAATCTGAGTACTTTGAGAAGGATATTGCTAATTCTGAAAATACCGAAGGGTATTTCGTTGTAGACCCGCTGGATTATGTATACAATCCAAGAATCTCCGAAAATGCTCCGTATGGTCCATTTAAACGCAACGATACCGGAATAACAGGGATTGTATCTCCTTTGTATACTGTGTTGACCCCGCGAAAAGAATTCTGTGAATCTGAGTTTCTACACTATTATTTAGAGTCCGCACAGTGGCATAAATACGCATATTCAATTGCAAATTATGGCGCTCGGTTTGATCGAATGAATATTACCGATGATGAACTAATGCGGTTGCCAATTGCGTGGCCATCTCTGGCCGAGCAGGAACGCATAGCAGAAATCCTTATGCAATGTGATAAGGTGATTGAGCTAAAGCAAAAGCGAATTGAGGAAGAGAAAAAGAAGAAAATTTGGCTTTATCGGCGGATTCTAACTGGCAAAACACACCTTAAGGGATATGAAACGCCGTGGGTAGAAACAACTATCGGTGAGCAAGTTGAATATCTGGTCGGATATCCTTTTGAAAGTGCAAGTTTTCTTAATGACGGCATCAAGCTGCTTAGAGGAAGTAATGTTAAGCGAGGAAATCTTTCGTGGGGAACAGATATAACAGCTTATTGGAGCGAAGATTCGAGCATTTCGGATTATCTGTGCCAAGAAGGGGACATTGTAATTGCCATGGATGGTGCCCAAGTTGGTCGTAGTTTTTCTCGTATTGGTAACAATGACCTTCCGTGTTATCTCGTTCAGCGAGTGGCTCGGTTACGATCAAATATTAACGGGTTGATTGTACAATGGATCGGTGGAAGCCGCTTTGCACGTCACATTGATCAGCGGAAAACGTCGACAGCGATACCGCATATGACAATTAAGGATATTCTATCATACGAAATATCTATCCCTACGGATGAAAAGGAAATTGAGCATATTTCTCAACTACTTAACCAGCAGGATCAGTTTATTGATCTACTTGAAAAAGAAATGAACGAACTTTGCAATAGAAAAGCATCATTAGCCAAGCTACTACTTACAGGCATCGTGAGGACGAAAGTATGACAGAGAATGAGAAGAAGATTTTTCTGGAGTGGGAGCTTTTTCTTCGCAATCTGACAGACTTTGTTCAAATTGCGAAGATCAATGGACTTAAATTTGAAGTGAGAACCAACGAGCAAAGCGGGCATCATAGACCACATCTGCACGTTTCCACATCCAGCGCATCCATGTCTGTGGCTATTGATGATGGAGAGATTCTGGCCTGCACCGGAAAGATCTCTCCGGCACAGAAAAAGATGGCGAAAGAATGGATGGAAAAGAACAGGGGTTTAGTTGAATCCAAGTGGAATGAATTTTCCAATGGCGTAAAGATCTCTGTGGCTTAAGCATTCCTAAGACAAGGAGAGGTAGCCATATGCCTAACCACACAATATTTAATGAGCGACCTGAATCACAGGATCGGGCGTTGAAAGTAATTGAAAGATTGGGATATACGATTATTCCCCGCAGCGAGGCCGAGCAAAAGCGAGGCTCTCGCAAGGCCGTGCTGTTTACAGGAGAACTGCAGGCTTTTTTGAGCAAGCAGACCTATCAGTTTGGCAGCGAGAGAAGATTTTTTTCCGGTGGTTCTATCGCCAAAGCGATACAGGTGGTAGACCAGTACAGTGCTGCGGGACTCTACGCCTCCAATAAGGAAATCTATGAGCTTCTCTGCTCTGGAAAAAGCATGGAGGAAGATCTCCCGGATGGCACTCGTCAATCTTTTGATATCAGCTATATTGACTTTGAACACCCGGAAACAACACCTTCCAGGTTACCGATGAGTTTGAAGTGGAAAGACCGAACGGCAAGTTTGCTCGTCCGGATATTGTTGTGTTGGTCAATGGTATTCCCCTTGTTGTAATCGAGTGCAAAAAATCCGGTGTGGATGTCATGGAGGGTGTAACGCAGAACATCCGGAACTGGGGCGAGGAGTATATCCCGCACCTGTTCCGCTACACTCAGTTGGTAATGGCAGTGAATCCGGACAAGGTGCTGTATGGCACATGTGGCACACCGGCTAAATATTTCGTGTCATGGCATGAAGACGACAAAGAGTGGCTGAATAATTGGTGCAGAAAATGCTCCCCCGATGGTCAAATCAAGGAGCAGGATCGTGCACTGGTGTCGCTGCTGCACCCGGAGCGGCTGTTGGATCTGATTCGTAACTTTATCATCTATGATAATAATGTGAAAAAGATCTGCCGATACAAGCAGTACTTTGCAGTCAAAAAGTGTATGGATCGTATTTTGATGCGGGACAACGCCAACACAAGAAACGGTGTTGTTTGGCATACCCAGGGTAGTGGCAAAACGATCACGATGATTATGCTGACAAAGATGATTATTCGTGAAAGCATGAAGCCAGACAGTCCAATCAAGCAGCCTCGCTTTGTTATGGTTACTGACCGCATTAATCTGGATAAACAAATTCGTGATAACTTCATTCACACGCAGATGAGTCCTCACCGGGCGAAAACCGGCAAGGGCTTGATTGAGCTTCTTCAAGATGATGGAAATACCGTAATAACAGCACTGGTTAATAAATTTGAGGCTGCCATTAAGCAGGAATACTGTAATGATAGCGAGAATCTGTTCCTTTTTATTGATGAGGGACACAGAACACAGTATGGCAAGCTTAATATCTATATGAATAAAGTGCTCCCAAAAGCAGTGAAAATTGCCTTTACCGGGACACCTCTCATTCAAAAACAGCCGAAGGATAAGAATCGAAAGATCGTTCCTGCAAAGGACACATATGCAAAATTCGGCCCACTGATTGATAAATATACTCTCCAGGATGCAATCGATGATAAAGTTACGGTACCGATTGTTTATGAAGGTCGCGTTATTCCGCAGCAGGTTACCAGTCAGCAGATTAACGCACATCTGAAGCATATTACTGTTGGGTTAACCGAAGATGCCCGGCAGGACCTGGAAGTAAAGTATAGCCGCTTTGTCGCTTTGGCTCAGACGGAAGCTCGTCTAAATATGATTGCTTTCGATTTGCATGAGCACTTCATCAACTATGTTAAGCCTAAAGGCTTTAAGGCAATGTTGACCTGTTCTTCCAGAGCCGAGGCCGTACAGTTGTTTTATAAACTCAGGGATCTCGGTGGAGTAATTCCTGCGGTTGTAATTACGCCTAATTCCGCAAAGGAAGGCGATGACGAAAACAATACACCGCAGTCCTTGAAGATCATTGCAGACTTCTTCAAGAAAGAAGTCGATCCCCTTTTCAAAAACAACTATGACGCCTACGAAGATTCTGTAACAGGTCAGTTCATTGATCCGGAGGGCGATGTTGATCTTCTGATTGTAAAAGACAAACTTCTTACCGGTTTTGATGCACCCATTGCTGCAGTTCTGTATGTGGATAAAAAATTGCAAGATCATACCTTATTGCAGGCAATTGCTCGTGTAAACCGTGTTTATACTGACAAAGATTTTGGCCTTGTTGTAGATTACATCGGCATTTTCAAGAAGCTGAATTCTGCACTTGATCTGTATAGTGACGAACAGTCTGGTATGAATTTGTTCGACAGCGCTGAGATACAGTCTGCCATTTCAACGGTTAATGAGGAAAAAGCAAAGCTCGAAAAAATCTATCAAGAATTGTGGAGCATATTTGACGGGATTGATCGAAATGAAAGCAGCGCTAATGTTTGGCAGGAACGATTGAGAGAGTATGACATTCGTAAGGATTTTTACGAAAAGTTGTCCGCTTTTGCAAAAATGGTAGACTTTTTGTATTCCAGCTATGAGTTATTTGAGTTGGTTGGTTTTGATCAGGCTGAAGTGTACAGAAAAGAATATCTGTTCTTCAAAAAGTTAAAAGATAGCGTTTCGCTTCGTTTTAATGATAGTGTTGACTTTTCGAGATATGAAGATGGTATTCGCCAACTGCTCAACACCTATGTTAATGCAGAAGATGCAAAAATCTTAATCGAACCATTAGACATCACCAATAAGGAAAAAATGCAGGAACAGTTGGCTCGACTTGGTTCTGATGAGGCCAAAGCAGAAGCCATACAGACCCGCCAGGTAGAGGTTCTTGAAAGCCAGAGATATGTAGATCCTATTCGGTACATGACATTTATGGAGCGAATAAATAAGGCGATCAAAGAGTATTTGGCGGAACGGGACAGTGAAAAATATCTGTCCTCTATGGAAAAAATGGCCGAGGATTACCGAACTGGTCGCAGTTCTGTAAAATACCCGGAAAACATTATGGATGACGGAGATGCAAAATCCTTTTACGGTGCAGTATGTTCTGGTATCAAGAAGTCTTTAGGCGATCAGGAAATTGATGTTTCCGATTCAATGGGTGCACTTGCTTTAGATGTTAAAGCAATTATTGTGAGCCATACTAAACGCGACTGGCGAGACAATGTGATTGTCCACAGAAACATCAAAAAAGCGCTGGACGATTTGCTGTTTGACTACATGGAAGAGCATGAATTAGATTGGTCTTTGGACACAATTGACATCATCATTGATGAGATTATGATGGTAGCAAAGAAAGGCTATTAACTATGGAGACAATCAGCATAACATTGCCCAAATCAAAAAGAATTGCAACAGTTTACCTGGATCGAAAAAAAATGAAAACCTGCCGCTTAAAAGTTTATCCGGACCAGAAGATAGTGATGTCTCTTCCTCATTCCGTACCCAATGAGTGGGCGAAGTCGTTCCTTACAGAAAAAGGTGGTTGGATTGAATCGAAGCTACAGTCTTTTAAGAAAACAGTCGGATATGCAGCAACTACAGAAATCAAAAACGGATACTCAATCAAAATGTTTGGTGAAGATATGATCTTCGTATTAACACAATGCGATAAGGAACAGGTTTATTCTGAGGGGAGAACAATACACATTTGTTGCCGAATGCCTGATAACCAAGAGCATGTAAAAAAGTTATTCGAAAACTGGTGGCGTAAACAAGCAAAGAGTATTCTTATTGAACGGGTACGTTACTGGTATCCAATCGTAGAAAAATACGGTGTTGAGATGCCAAAGGTATCAGTCAGAAAGATGAAAACGCTGTGGGGCAGTTGTAGTGTTGCACATCAAGCGGTGACCTTTAATTTCTATTTGATTAAGGCCAGAATGCCCTATATTGATTATGTGGTTTTACACGAACTAGTGCATTTTCTTTACCCGAACCATAGCAAACATTTTTATGCTTTCCTGTCCAATCATATGCCCGACTGGAAAGAGCGAAAATTTGTTCTGGATCAAGATGTCGTACACGGCTTGTAGTTTTATCCATTAACTTGAAAGGTGGTGCACTACCATGGATGATAACAAAACTGTTGTATCCAACGAGATGTCATTGGTTGTTCAAGAAGTCAGATCTATCTTAGATAATGCTCGTGAAAAAGTTGCCAGGCAGGTAAATAACGAACTGTTACTAACCTACTGGAATATCGGTCGCATTATCTGCGAGTATGAACAGACCATTCCTGATCGAGCTGATTATGGAAAGCAAACATTGAAAGCTCTTTCCATCGAACTGACAAAGGAATTTGGAAAAGGTTTCTCTCGCTCTAATCTGCAAAATATGCGTCAGTTTTATTTGGCCTATGAAAAATGCCAGACAGTGTCTGGCAAATTGAGTTGGTCACACTATTGTGAGCTACTGTCTATCTCTGATGTAGATAAGCGCAACTTTTATGAAAAAGAAGCAGTCAATTCCGGCTGGTCTGTCCGAGAACTAAAAAGACAGATCGAAAGTTCCCTCTTTGAGCGCCTGTTACTCTCCCGTGGCGATGCCAACAAGGAACAGGTACTTGCGCTGGCACTTCATGGCAACGAGATTGCTCAGCCCGCGGATATTATCCGTGATCCTTATGTGTTTGAGTTCTTGGGCTTACCAGAAGATAAGCCTGTCATGGAAAGCGATTTGGAACGGGCATTGGTACAGCAGATCGAGAAGTTCCTGTTGGAGCTTGGTCGTGGATTTATGTTCGTTGGCACACAGCAACGGGTAACTCTGAACAATACCCACTACTATGTAGATATGGTGTTCTATAACAAGATTCTCCGGGCTTATGTGCTGATTGAGCTAAAGACAATCAAGCTGACACCGGAAGCTGCCGGGCAGATCAATATGTATTTGAACTATTATGCTGCCGAGGTTAACGATCCGGATGATAATCCTCCCATTGGCATCATCCTGTGTACAGATAAAGACAGCATTACGGCGGAGTATGCTCTGGGTGGTCTGTCCAATAACATTTTTGCTTCCCGTTATGTGCTGTATATGCCTAACAAGGAGCAGTTAATTCGACAGGTGGAAGCTGTTCTGGAAAAGTGGCACGAAGGAGACAAGGATTAACCAACAAGTATCCGCAAAATTAGGAGCGTCGATAATATATGAACAAAAAATACCAGGTTTTTGTAAGCTCAACCTACAAAGATCTAAAAGAAGAACGTATGGCCGTAATCCGTCTTTTGTTGAAAATGGGCTTTATTCCTGTAGGAATGGAACAGTTTCCTGCGAGTAATATGAGCCAAATGGAATACATAAAAATGATGTTGGATAGCTGCGATTATTATTTGTTGATACTTGCAGGAAAATACGGATCGGTTGATGTGGACGGAATTGGCTTCACCGAAAAAGAGTATGATTATGCCATTGCAAATGGAATTCCGGTTATGAGCATACTCGTTGAAGATATCGGGAAATTAGAAAATGCTAAGTGCGAAGATACAGATGCAAAGCGTGAACTTTTGATGAAATTTAGAGAGAAAGTTTCCGCAGGAAAACTGGTGGATTTCTATACGGACTTAGGTTCACTTACAACAGCGGTTGCGACAGCTGTCCATTCTTGTGTCCAGCTGTTTCCGGCAAAAGGATGGATTCGTGGAGAAACCACTGATGGCGCAGCAAGCATTGAAGCACAAATTGAGAAGTATATGCAAGAGCATACCGCATCAGCAGCTGATATCGAAGCTCTTTTCGCAAATGAAACAATTGCGCTCGATGGCGGTAATGCAAGTTCCCACATTGTAGCGGAAAATGCGCAGTCTTCTCGAGAAACAATCAGTTTGACTGGTGCCCGCACGATGGTCGAAGAGTTGTCTAAAAGATTGCCTAAGGTTGAGTGGGGAGAGTTTTAACCACAAATAGATTTTGTGTAAAGAAATAATACCATCTGGATTCCTGAGTTGATCTATGCTATAATACACCTAAACCAATCCACAACAATCACCGTGTACTCCCCGCGGTGTTTTATCACCGCTGATAAGATTTTGATAAGCATCCATCGTATAGCTACAATAATATGGGTAATCAAAATAATCAGAATAGCAGGTACAATATCTTCTAAACAAAATTGTTTAAGATGCGAGTCCCTGCAACGAGTGGGAGTGATTGCATAGCTTGAAAAAAGCCCGTAAACACTGGACTTTTTGAGCCTTGATGCCCCTCGTGGCAACGATTTGGCAACAGAATTTCATTATTCACAAGAAAAGAGCTATCTGATTTCAAATGAAGTCAGATAGCTCTTTTTCTATCCAAAATATTCGTCGTATTCTTTGTCTGTGAGGTACTCAACAAAAGTATCTTTATTGAAGGCTGTGGAATATCACGCGGAAATCATCTTGAATGTCGTTATAAAGGTCAAATATTTCATCGAAACAGCCTTTTACCTTTTGGAGTTCTACAGCTAACGTATCCAAGTTTGTTCTTCGCATCCTGTGAACTGCTCCAACTCTGTAGGAATTAAATAATTCTGCCTTTTCAATAAATTCCTGTTTCTTCAAGAAGCTGACGGACGATTTAAGTTCACTATTTCTCCTCATTATTCATTGAATATGCTTGATATTCTCTTGCACGTGCTGCAAAAAGTGCCCCGCGTGCGCGCCGTCCATCTGCGTGTGATGGAACTGAAACGACAGCTTAAGCGTCGTTTTGAAAAGCCCTGAATGGTACCTGCCCCAGATGATAAAGGGGTTGTTAAAAATGCCGCTGTTCATGCCCACCGTGCCGTCCAGCTCGGTATCCACAATGGCGGAGGTGCCGATGACCATACTGTCGGGCAGATCATGGTTTTCACAGCGCTCGGCCACCTGCCGCGTCAGACGCAGATAGTCGGCGTTGAACTGCGCAAGGCTGTCCGAAAACGGCACGTCGCAGGAACTGACCTCGCCGTTCTTGTTCTTCACAATGGTATTGACGGCAATCGTATCGTATTTGAGCAGCTTCCTTCCCACAGGAAGCATGTAAAACTCCTTGATTTCACTGGCGGCCTTGCCGATGCAGAAGCACAGCAGCATATTGAATTTCATCCCGCGCCTGCGGCTAAAGCGAATCAGCGGCGCAACATCCAGCGTTTTGAAAAAGGTCACCATGGGGTTGGGCGCGTCCATCCAAAGGGCATAAGCCTCCGCGCGGGTAGTCGTTTTCGGGTCGATCACAGTCGGTTTCATTGCGCACGCTCCAATCCCGCAGAATCGCCCGCCTGAACGGTGAAAATGCTGCGGCAGATGGGCATTGCCGGCACACTGCCGACGATGGCTACGCCGCCAAGAATCACTGCTTCATAGCTCATCACTTTACTCCTTCATCCTTCATGCAAAACAGGTGAATGCCCAGCTCGGCATTGAAGCCCGTAGCGGCAAAGACGCTGAAGCGCTCCACCACGCCAAAATACTGCGCAGGCACGATTTTCATTCCCATCGCGCCAACAATCATCATGCCAAGCGCAATCGCCGCGCACACGCCGTAGAAACGGCAGCTTTTATCCTTCAACCCGGCGGAGACGATCACGCTCAGCGATACAATGGACAGCAGCACCACCAGCGCGGTGACGACTATATGCATCACATCCTGAAAGGCTCCTGCATAGCCGCTGTCGCTCAGCGGAAACATCCGGTAACCGATGGCCGAAACCCACTCCATGATGGCAAACAGGTACACGCCCGCGCGCAAACGCCTGGTCTTTTGCCCCTGAATGATCGACTGTCCGAAAATGAATTTTCCTCCCTTGTTCATCTGCGGCATCGTGCTTCCCCCTCAGTGAATGATCCTCGCAATTTCCACGGTGGCAATCTTGAGCACCGCACCGCCGGACATCACATAGAACCATACCTCGCGCGCCCGCTGCGTTTTGGCAATGGGCGTGGCGATGGCGGCAATCACAATCGCCAGCGCGCCGATGCAGCCGACAATGGTAGGCACGCTCACCAGTTGGAACAGCCCCGGCGCGCAGCTGCCCAACATGCTCATCAGCGAGGGCGCGCGGCTGGTGACGGGCGCGGCGGACATTCTCTCCGCGCTGGTGATCGAGCCGAAGGACGCGCCGAAGGCCGCGCAGGCGGCGGTTGCGCCGATGGAAGCGCCGGCGGAAAGGAAACCGCACATCCCCGGCGGGCTGGATGAAACGCAGCGGGCGATCTGCGCCGCGCTTCTGGCGGGCGAGGCGGATTTTGACGCGCTCTGCGCGGTCAGCGGGCTGGAGAGCGACGAGCTGGGCGCGCTGCTCATCGAGATGGAAATGGATGGGCTGGTCACGCCGCTGGCCGGAACGAGATACGCGCCGGGGACGCAGATGACGGGCTGAAAACGCGCATAAAACCGCATACTAATGAAGAAACTTCCTGCGAAATTCAAATTGCGGCCTTGACAGATTCAAAAAGGGCTGGTATCCTTTTTGACGTTTGGCAGTTGCCTTGAGCCGCGTTTATCCCGCCGCCGGCGGGGTGAAAAGCGGGGATTTTCCCGCGCTTGGCTCAGGTGCGTGTGTTTTGAAGCGTGAAGAGAATACGGCGTTTTTTCCGCCGCGTTGGAGGAATTGGATTTGAACAGTCGTAAGCCCGCATACAAGCTGGTTATCGTGGAGTCGCCCGCGAAGGCGCGCACCATTTCGAAATTTTTAGGCCGAAACTACAAGGTGGAGGCCTCGCAGGGGCACGTTCGGGATTTGCCCAAATCCCAGCTTGGCGTGGACGTCGAGCACGATTTTGAACCGAAGTACATCACCATTCGCGGCCGGGGCGAGGTGCTAGAGCGCATCCGCAAAGAGGCGAAGGGCGCGAAATCCATCATCCTCGCGACGGACCCTGACCGCGAGGGCGAGGCGATTTCGTGGCATCTGGCGACCATTCTGGGCATCGACCCGGAGAGCGCCTGCCGCGTGGAATTCAACGAGATCACGGAAAAGACGGTCAAGAGCGCGATCAAGCAGCCGCGCGCGGTGAATATGCAGCTCGTCAACGCCCAGCAGGCGCGCCGTCTGCTCGACCGGCTGGTGGGCTACAAGATCAGCCCGCTGCTCTGGGTGAAGATCAAGAAGGGGCTGTCCGCGGGGCGCGTGCAGTCCGTCGCCACGCGCATGGTGGTTGACCGCGAGCAGGAGATCGAGCAGTTTGAGCCGGAGGAATACTGGTTTGTGGACGCGGAGCTGCGCGCGGGCGGCAAACAGCTCCATGCGCGGCTGATCGCGCTGGACGGCGAGCGCGTGAGCCTTTCCGATCAGGCGCAGGCGGACGCGGCGAAGGCGCGCGTGGAACAGGGCGGCTTTGTCATCCGCAGCGTGAAGCGCGGCGAAAAGCGCAAGCATCCCGCCCCGCCGTTCACGACCTCCAATTTGCAGCAGGAGGCCAGCCGAAAGCTCGGCTTCACCACGGCCAAGACGATGCAGATCGCCCAGCAGCTCTACGAGGGCGTGGACATCGAGGGGCGCGGCACGCTGGGCCTGATTTCCTACATCCGTACCGACAGCGTCCGCCTGAGCGACGAAGCGGTGGCCGCCGCGCGCGAGGCGATTGCGGCGCGTTACGGCGCGGAATATGTGCCGGAGAAGCCGAACGTCTACAAGGGGCGCAAGAGCGCGCAGGACGCGCACGAGGCCATCCGCCCGGCGAACATCGACCTGCGGCCGGAGGAGATCAAGGCCTCGCTGACCAAGGATCAGTTTAACCTGTACAAGCTGGTGTATCTGCGCTTTGTCGCCTGCCAGATGGCGGACGCGCTGTATGAAACCCAGCAGATTGAAATCGCCTCCGAGAGCGGCGCGGTTCTGCGTTCGAGCGCCGAGCGGCTGAAATTCGCGGGCTTCACGGCGGTGTATGAAGAAGGCACGGACGACGCACCCGCGCAGGATGAGGCGCAGGCCGGCGCGATGGCGGACGTGAACGAGGGCGACAAGGCGGAGCTGCTGGGCGACGAGGCCACGCAGCACTTCACGCAGGCGCCGCCGCGCTACACGGAGGCCTCGCTGGTGCGCGCGCTGGAGGAAAAGGGCATCGGCCGCCCGTCCACCTACGCGCCGACGATCTCCACCATTTTGGCGCGCGGGTACGTCATGCGCGAAAAGAAGCAGCTCTTCCCGACCGAGCTGGGCATTATGATTACCAACATGATGGAGGAGTATTTCGCGGATATCGTGGATATCGCCTTCACCGCCGGCATGGAGGAGCAGCTCGACGAGGTGGAAGAGGGCAAGCTGGATTGGCACAAGGTGCTTTCCGACTTCTACGGCCCGTTTGAAAAGACGCTGGAAAACGCGGAATCCAAAATCGAAAAGGTCGAAATCAAGGACGAGGTTTCGGATGTTCCGTGCGACAAGTGCGGCGCGATGATGGTCTATAAAATGGGACGCTTCGGCCGTTTCCTGGCCTGTCCCAATTTCCCGGAATGCCGCAACACCATGCCCATCGTCCGCACGATCGACGCGCACTGCCCCAAGTGCGGCGGTGCGATCCTCGTGCGCAACACGAAGCGCGGCCGTGTTTTCTACGGCTGCGAGCATTACCCGGAGTGCGATTTCACCTCATGGGATATGCCGGTGGACGACCGCTGCCCGGTCTGCGGCAGTCCCATGGTGCTCAAGCGCGACCGCAAGAAGGACGTCACCTGGCACCTTTGCACCAACGAAACCTGCAAGCACCGCGTCGAGGTGGAAAACCCCGCTGCGGAGGAAGCGGAATAACAATATCCCCGGCGGGCATGAACGAAAGCGGCTCATGCCCGCTTTATGATGAAAAAGGAGTATTTTACCATGAAGGTCAATGTCATCGGCGCGGGTCTTGCGGGGAGCGAGGCGGCCTGGCAGCTGCTCAAGCGCGGCTGCGAAGTCACGCTTTATGAAATGAAGCCCGAAAAATACAGTCCTGCCCACCATATGCAGGGCTTTGCAGAGCTGGTCTGTTCCAACTCCCTGCGCTCCGACCGGCTGGAAAATGCCGTGGGGCTGCTCAAGGAGGAAATGCGCCGCGTGGGTTCGCTCAT
>URWB01000053.1 GCA_900551415.1 uncultured Eubacteriales bacterium | reverse complement strand
GTCTCACGCCAAGAAGTGCAGCGCTTTAGCGCGTGGCACTTTAAGGGGCGAGCCGCAAGGCGAAGACGGAGCCGTGTCGCGTCCGGACCAATGTACTTGGCACTGCGATTGCCGAGGCGAAGCCGAAGGCAGAGCTAACGATTTTGAAACGGAAAGGATGAACCTCATGTTTTATGAAATGAAAATTGCAGGGCTGACGCGTCAGCTGCCACTCTGCAAAGTAACAGACGATTTATACATCGGTGCTTTCATCATGTTCAGTGATGTTGAGATTACCAAGGCGTGCGCAGCAGAGCTGCTCAAAAAAGCACCGGAATTCGACATTCTGATTACCGCGGAGTCAAAAGGCATTCCGCTGGCTTACGAAATGGCAAGACAGGCCGGACGTAATGATTATATCGTAGCGCGTAAGGGCCCGAAGCTCTATATGACGGATATTATCAAAACGACCGTGGATTCCATCACGACGGATCACATCCAAACGCTGTGCATCGGCAAGCATGAGGCGGATATGATGCGCGGCAAGCGCGTGCTGATTGTTGACGATGTCATCAGCACCGGAGAATCCCTCAAGTCCATTGAGACGTTGGTCAATCAAGTCGGCGCGAATATTGTCGGCAAGATGGCCGTCCTCGCGGAAGGCGGCGCTGCAGATCGCGATGACATCATCTACCTCGAAAAGCTTCCAGTCTTCAATCCGGACGGCAGCGTGAAATAGTAAAAACATTTTGGGCGGATAACCAAGTTCTTGGATATTCGCCCAAATTATAGCAAATAAAAATCAGCCGGTACCCTGCAGCACTGAAAGCGCGCACAGGCGTACCGGTTTTGTGATGCGACGTTTAAAAAGAAACGTGCTGCCAGCTAGATTGTGAGTTTAAATTTGTCGATAGAAATGTCGGTAAATTTCACATCACTTTCTTTCAAGAACATAAGCATGTAGATTGGAAGATAGGTTACTTTCCCTTCTCGCTCTACATTGGAGTTCGAGAAGACGATTGCGCGTGTGAGATGATAATTCTCATTTTGCAGTACTTGGACGAGGGCAGAGTGTTTCTTATAATCCTTGCCGCTTTTGATCTCGATCGGCAGGACAGCACCATCATGTTCGACAACAAAATCTAATTCACCTTGTTTTTTATTATTGTAGTAGTAACAGCGGCAGCCGTGCGCGATCAATTCCTGCGCCGCGACATTTTCATAGATAGCGCCTTTGTTGATATCCTTTTCCTGATTTATGATTTTGAGTTTGACAGACTTCCCGTAGATTGTAGTGAGCATGCCGACATCAGAGAGAAAAAGTTTAAATAATGTGCTTTTTTGATTCAGCAGCAGCGGCATCTTTGGCTCGGTTATGTTGAACACAGGGAGGGCAACACCTGCCTTCCACAGCCATGTGAAACTATCGCTCATTTTTTCAAATCGTAGTTTTTTATCGATATCCGCTAGTTTAAAACGCTTGTTTTGTTCGTTCAGCTCTGCGGGAATGAGCTCATAGATGCTGGTCAGGAGTAGTTTTTTGTTTTCTGTTTCATATTGCGTAAAGTCCAGCTTGTATTGCTGCAGGATCGCCAGGTGCTGATCCATAACCATATCGATGTTTTCTGTGCGGCGATACGTATCTACAGCAGCCGGCATACCACCGATGATCAGATAAAGATGAAACAGCTGCAGCATTTTTTTGTGAATGATTGGATCGACAGGTGTTTCATTTTGATATGCACCGCGCAATGCCTCAAAGACAGCATCGCTGATCTGAAACAGTTGGAGAAACTCTTCGAAATCCAGCGGATACATTTGCAGCGTCTTTAGATATCCCACAGGGGCTGATTTTAGGTTTACGATTTCAACGCCAAGAAGTGAACCGCTCAGAATGTAACGATACCTTTGATCTTCCACAAGGAATTTTATCCTGGTTACAATTTCTTTGTATCTTTGTATTTCATCAAAGAACAAAATTGTTTCTCCCGGCACGATTCTTTTTTCGCTGTACAAGGATAGCTTGAGGATCAGGTCGTCAATATCTGCAGCACTTTCCAGGATCCTGATGATATCAGGCTCCCGAATCAGATTGAATTCTATATAGCTGCAGCCCTCGGACTCCAGACAGTGTCGAATGATATAGGTCTTACCGGCCTGTCTGACACCATACACGAGCAAAGCTCTTTTATCATCTTGAAGCCAGTTTTGAATGTCTTTTTCGACTTTCCGTTTCAGCATGTGGCACCTCCGAAAATACGTTTTCCAACCATATTATATGCCTTTTTTGACGTTTTTACAACCAAATTTCGCTTATTTTTTTACGTTTTCCAACTAAGTAAATGAAAGGTTGCAGCGATCCGAAATAAAGAAGACAAAAGGACAAACGTGTGCATAACGAAATACAGCTTTCTATGCACACACGTCGCTCATGAGTGAGCGGCGCTCCGCAAGGCGCTTTTGGAAATTACAAAAAAATAAAAACGGTACGCTTCCGCAGCGCCGAAGGCGCGCGGGCGTACCGTTTCAATGGTGCACCGCGGGCAGCGGTGCATTTTACCAGATCGTGCGTATGCTTTGTTAGGAAAATACGCCGGTTGGACTGCAGGTTAAGGGTACTTTCTCTGTTACAGAATCAATTACGCTGCCTAAGTGATATTTTTTTCCGGTTGCTGTTGCAGAGGCTGTATTGCCTGATTTGCTTCCTGCGATACTGGAGACTTTCCAGTCGGAATGTTCAGATGCGGCACTCGGCGTTTGGCTTATACACTTCGCAGTTCCATCTCCGTAGGTAAAGGTTCCGGTTACTTTTACATACCAGAGAGTTTCATTATTTTTGTTTTTAAAATAAGTTGTTTTGCTTTTTGTTGTACTAGTACTTGCAGCAAACAATGTATTCGGCGAAGGAATGTTTTCAATCACCGTAATCGTATAATAACCATTGCCTAAATCTTCAACCGTAGGAGTATTGACAGTTTCGGCAAAAACAAAGATTGATTGCATTGCAAACAGAATAACAACAATAAGCAGGATGGATAGTATTTTTTTCATTTTTCTTCTCCTCATCACTCTATTTCTGTGATTTCACGAGTTATGTAGTATTGTTCACTTTCGTTGACAATATGCAGCAAAGCGATAGTGCGAACTGCAAGCGCAGCTAAAAAGCCAATGAGCAGTATGAGCAAAATCTTTTTGACAAAGCGCCTAAACTGAATTTTTTGGCATAGATTTTCTGTTGCTAAAGCCTCTGAGATGTAGTCATGGACAACTTCTTCCGGCGTGGAGAAACGCTCAATAACATCGTCCATGGTGCAGAGTGGATTTTGTTCAATGAAAACAAAAACAGAGTCTTTAAAGTCTTTTAAGAATTGTTTTTCTGCTTTTGAATAAATCGGAAGCAACAGTCTGATTTTCCTGAAATAAATGTTAAGTTCCTTTTGGTTCATGACTCTTCACCTTCGCACAATACATCTTCATACATGAGCATAGTATCAATGCCTGCTCTTAGATTTGCGTATTCCTCTTTCAAGGCGGCAAGCCGTGCAGATCCGGCATCTTCCAGATGATAATAAACTCGAATCCTGCGTTTGCCGGCTCGTTCCTCTCTGTCGGAGATATAGTGGCTGTCTAGCAATTTGTATAATGTGGGGTACAGCGTGCTTTCTGTCACGACAAGTCTGCCCCCAGAAGCTTTTTCCAACAGCGGGACAAATTCATAACCGTAAATATCTTTTTTTTCTAGTAGGGATAAAATAATCAGTTCAGCAAAGCTGAACCTAAAATTTGTTTTTGTGCGCACTGGGAGACCTCCCTTCAAATACATTATTACATAGCGTATTAAAAATGTAAATACTATATTAAACAAAATATTATTGACAAAGAAATATACATATGATACAGTAGATACACAGAGTGTGTTGCATAGAGTAAAAAGGGGGGGTGGAACAATGCGGAGGTAATTTTTATTATAAAAAGTTACATGAGAAAAAAGAATTACAGGAGAAAATTATGAAAATGAAAACGAAGAAAATGTTAGTAGTGGTGATTTTGTCACTCATTATGGCGGTTACGAGTATTGTTCCAGCATTTGCGTATGAAAATGATTCAATGGCAGAGGACTATATCACAATTAAAAAAGAAGATGTAGAAAACAATAACGGCACTATGACATATGGATTAGTTGTAAATGAAGATGGGAGCATAGAGCCTGTAAGTCCTACATCCATTTGGAATATTATTTTTGGTACAGAAATATATGTTGGGACATTGACTGTAAAGGAATGGAGTGGAAAAAATGTTACTTTTTCTATTAATATAACCTCATCGGATAAGAGAATAAAAAAACATGCCGGTACGATCGAATTTTACAAGGCTGCAAGACTAGGAATAGGAAATCTTTTTAATTCTATGACTTTTTCTTTGAGATATGGAGCTGGAACAAAAACGATGTCGGATGAATATATTATGAGCGCAGAGGGTAATTCGAAAATATATATCAAACTTACAGACCTCTATGTAATAGATTCATTTGATGAAATACTTTCACTTTCAAACTGTACAAGATTTTTTAGAAAAAGTGATTTTTCATAGGGAGGGAATAGTATGAGAAAGATCACACTGAAAGAACTCTGGGAGAATTATGTGCCGGATATCGTCTACTTTGATGTAGATACAGACACAAGTGGAAAAGCTGATCAGCAGAGACCGCTGGAAGAATCCCTTTTAGAGGAAATTCTCTCAAACGATGTAGAAATACAGTATGCGATCATGTCGGAACTTGTAGAGCAAGCAGCGGCGCATAGGCATAATCCTAAGGCTGTGTGCAGTGTTGCATCCAATATTTTCCTCGACGGTCAAACAGAAAAAGCAGATTACGAAAAGAAACTGAGAGGAATCTTTAAAGTTGTTTCGTACCTGTATGATGCTTCAAAAAACGAAGTGGTCGGTTGGACTGTTTTACACGCAAATCCGCAAGCGGTTTCACAGATGCGCAAGCTGCAAAGGAACGGAAAACTGGACTGGTCCACCACACATTTTCTCCCACTGGATGGCGAGACGCCCTATACAGAAGCGGGAGCATATATTATCGAATGTAAAGGGAAAGCAGACGCCGATTTGCTTCGTCAGATGCAGGAGAGCGCATTTTATTGCTCAATAAAAAAGACGATTTTAAATCAAAAGGCGGCGTTCTTTATGATAAATGGCTTCTCGCTGGAGGAATTGGAGGAGGATCCGTATATTCAGACCTTGTTTGTGCTTGGGCATAAAGTGTACATTCAGGTATATACGGGAGATGAAACCTTGAGCGTTGTTGTCGCATAAGAAAGTCAGCTTCGCCGATTCGATTTTTAGCGGTAGACTTTCCTGCATAATAAAAATAGACGGTACCCCCGCAGCAGTCTGTACCGCTGCGAAAGGTACCGTTTTTGTGTACACTTAAAACTCGCTGATACGTCATTTGCTTTTTTGATGGTATAAATTTTTCCCTCATCGAATCCTTTCGTCCTCATATCCCTTCCTTTCACATTTTGCGCACGGGGAGACCTCCCTTCAAATATATTATTACATAGCGTATTAAAAATGTAAAAACTATATTAAACAAAATATTATTGACGAAATAATAAAATTGTACTATGATGAAAACACAAAAGGACAACAAACCGATAGATGGTGTTAAATGGTGTAATGCTATGCTATGCGAGAAAATAAAAAGTGTGCAGTGATAAAAATAACAGAAGGAAAAGGAAATGAGAAAAATTATAACGAGAAGCATTGGTTTTTTGCTATGTGTTGTAGTTGCAATTGTGCCTGTCTATGCATCAATGAATCATGTGGAAACCATTAAGATAAACAACGATGATACTGCGCTTATAGATACGGCGCAATTGGCTGGTGCAGAGGACATATCAAAATTCAAGGGAGCAGATATAACCACAGTTAACAAGGACTGCATACAGGAGATGTCCACCGCATCAGTGAAAGATTTGATTTCCAAGAGTGATGTGACGATCATTGAAAAAGTGAATCAAAATGAAATTAAGCAATTGGCTGAATGTCTGAATCTGAACTTTGAAAGCAGTACCTTAGAGGAGAACCAATGTGTCATAGGGGCAGCTATATGCAAAACGGCAGACAAAAAATATAGGATAAGTAGAATCATTGCAGAAATTGCAGACAAAGAAACCTTTGGGGTGGTAGAGAAACCGTCAGAAGAAGATGCACATGACATGTTGGCACAACTTCAAAAGAATGCATCTATTGATATGAATGAGTTCTATGCTGAGGTATGTAAAACGCCGAGCATGATAGAAGAAACAGTTAAAACAAATGCAATTACAAGTGCAACATCAAATGATATCAGCAATTCGTTTGGGATAAGTGATGAATATTATTATCTATATTCCACCTCTTCTGCGGACATGAACTACACAGAGTATGATACTAACGGTAATCTGGACAGATATAAAATTGCACTGATTCATATTGTCGCGATAGGGCTTAAAAATCAAACAAAGGGAACGACAACTATTGACTCATTTGTTGGAAATATTTCGGTAACTCCGTTTAATGAGTTGAGGGTTAAGGAGTATCATGGTGAACTTTATACGCCGGAGCTGGAGAAATATCATGTCTTAGGTGGATTGCATTTAGAAACAGATTCCCGCAGGTCGATAAGCGTGGAACTTTCTACAGATATCAAAGCCATTCTGGGAAGTATCAAGTATGGTTATGAGTACAACACCGGCGGACAAGAGATTATAAACCAAGCCCCATATACGGCCTATCGCAATAGATGGAAAGTAACTCCGGTAAGCCCTACGAAAGGTAATTCCTATATGATTGCACCATCTATGGTTGTCGAGGTCATGAATGGAACAAATACAACTTGTTATGCAAAAGCAGGAATTTCCTATATAAAAGTTGGTCCGCTTGGGACAGCTAACTGGGTTTCCTCGCAACTGAAATATGTGAATTTGAAATACAAAAATCATGTACAGCTGTAAATTATATTTGGGAAAATTTATAGACATGCGGTGATATCAGAGGTTAATGATTGGAAAGAATCTTAAAAGAGTGAATAAATGACAACTGATGCGGCGGACAGGTGTGTTTGTACATGATGTCCGCCGCACTTTTGCGTGTTTCTGCATATACCTTTTGCAGAATATATGCAGAAACGTTCGTGTGCCTATGCAGGAATGTAAAGCATGAGGGGGAGCTCACTTGTAAAGCAGTCATTCCTACAGCTTGATCAGCTTTGTCTGCCGCAGTCTCTGCACGAGCAGGGCTGCGAGTGCGATTTTGATCGCGTCGAACGGCAGGAACGGGATGACGCATTGTGCGAGGCCGACGGCGAAGGTGATGTCCATCAGGTGTATGTACCAAAGTGTACCGAAGGCGTAGCAGGCAAGAACGCCCAGAATCATGGCACCGACCAGCGCCCAGAAGGACTTGGTGCGGGAGGCGATGAGGCCGACGATGCCTGCGCAGAGGATGTAGCCGATGATGTAGCCGCCGGTCGGACCGGCGATGACGTGCAGGCCGCCGTTAAACCCCGCGAATACCGGAAGACCGACACAGCCGAGCAGGACATAGACGAGCTGCGTCAGGGTGCCGTATTTGAAGCCCAGACAGCCTGCGGACAGCAGGACGCCGAGTACGGCGAGATTGATCGGCACGCCGGACGGCAGCGGAATCGCAATCCAGGAGCAGACTGCCATAACGGCGGCGAAAACGCCGCAGATAACAAGAGGATAAGCGGTTGTTGCTTTAGTTTTTGTGTTTGTGTTCATTTTTTAGTCTCACTTTCCGGTTATATGGGATGCTGCGGAACCGAGCTCTGTGCGAAGGTGCCGCAAAATCATATCGATTTTACTGTTTATGGCTTATGCAGCTTAGTCGTATACCTTGCGGACGGTGATCTCTCCGGTCGACAAGGTCTCCATCTGGCGCGATTTGGTTCCTTCCAGATACTCGACGACCAATCCGCCGTTTTCATCGATATCGATGGCACGCGCGCGAATGCCCTCCGAAAGGCGGTTATCGGGTCTGCCGATGGCGCGCGCGATGGCAGGATTGAAGATCAGAATCTGCTGTCCGAGGATGAAAGAACGCGCGCGGTAGTCGCGGACGATCTTCGCGCGGTCAAAATGCGCGAGCATATCAAAAAATTCGTTGGCGATCGCGGCAATCAGCGCGTTACGGTCAAAGCTTTCCTGCGGTTTGTCGAGAAAGGTCGCGACCTCCCGGATTTCCGGCGGCATCGACGCGTCCTCGAAGCAGTTGATGCCAATGCCGACGATGATTTTTTGAATTTCTCCCGTTTCAAAATTTGTCTCTGCTTCTGTCAAAATACCGCAGAGCTTTTTTTCGTTGAGGTAAATATCGTTAACCCACTTGATCTTTGGACGCAATCCCGTCAAGGATTCCAAGGCGCGGCAGACTGCAACCGCGGTCATCGTGGTGACGAGCATCGCCTGGCTCAGTTCGAGCCGCGGACAGAAAGCGAAGCTCATGTAGATGCCCTTGCCTGCCGGGGAGTAGAAGCTGCGCCCCAGTCTGCCGCGTCCGGCAGTCTGTTCCTCAGAAACGACAAGCTGCGGCAGGGAAAGATCAGGGAGAGTCTTGGCATAATTATTCGTGGAGTCCACCTTGTCGAGAAGGTGGAGCTTGAGCGGAACGTGCAGGGCTTCGCAGATCGCGTCCCGCGTCAAAATATCCGCTTTTTGGCGCAGCCGATAGCCGGTGCTCGGCAGACTTTCGATTGCGTAGCCCTGCTCCTGCAGCGCTTTGACCGCTTTCCAGATCGCGTTTCTGGACACGCCGAGGGTGTCTGCAAGCTCCTGCCCGGAGGCATAGCGCCCTTCCTTTTGTGCGAGCAGGGCGAGTAATTCCGTTTTGGTCGACATCGATGCTACTCCTTTCCCGCGCCTTGCGGCCGTCCTTCGTCAGACGGAGTATCGCGAGGCGAACGATCAAATGATCCCATGACCATGACAAGAGTATACCGCATGCGCAAACGATTGTCAACCATAAAAAATTATAAAGGTGACAAGCGGAAGATGAGTCATACAGAAGCCGTTCCGGAAACGAGTGACGGAAACGGCGGCGTGAGAAGCTTCAAGGCGGGTCCGGGGCGGGCTAAAAAGAAAAAGAAAGCGCTAAGACAGGCAATTCACACGCTTTTCACTTTAATTTCGATGTAATTTGTGGTAAGATAATTACTGCGTGGGGATACAGACAACGCCTTTGCCTGCCTCGCGTGAAAGGAAATGAAAAAAATATGATAACAAAAATCATTTGGATTGTCGTGCTGCTGGGATTTTCCGCCTATTTCTCGGCAACGGAAACCGCCTTTACCTCTGTCAACCGCATCCGGATCAAAAATCTGGCGAATGACGGCAATCGGCGGGCGCGCGATGTGTTCGAGCTTTCTGAGCAGTTTGACACAGTGCTTTCGACCCTGCTGGTAGGCAATAACATCGTCAATATCGCGCTGACCTCGCTGGCGACAGTGCTGTGTCTGGAGCTGTATCCGGTCTACGGCGCGACGGTATCGACCATCGCGACGACGATTGTAGTGCTGATCTTCGGCGAGATTTCACCGAAGAGTCTGGCAAAGGAAAGCCCTGAGAAATTCTCGATGTTTTCCGCGCCGCTGCTTAAGTTTTTTATGGTCATTCTGGCGCCGATCAACTGGCTGTTTGGCTGCTGGAAGAAGCTGCTGGCTTTGCTCTTTCGTACCGGGGACAGCAAACCGATCACCGAGGATGAGCTGCTGACGCTGGTGGAGGAGGCAGAGACCGAGGGCGGCATCGACGGGCAGCAGAGCGAGCTGATTCAGAACGCGATCGAGTTCAACGACTTGGAAGCCTGGGACGTGCTGACGCCGCGCGTGGATATCAAAGCCATTGAGATTGATGAGGGCAAGGACGAGATCGCGGCGCTTTTTTTGAGCACCGGATTTTCGAGACTGCCGGTCTATGAGGACGACCTTGACAATATCGTCGGCGTGCTGAATCAAAAAGACTTTCATAATTATATTAAAGGTACGGACGTTCCGATTTCCTCCTATGTCAAGCCGGTCATCTTTGTGGCGGGTTCCATGAAGATTTCGCAGCTGCTCAAGAAGCTGCAGCTTGGCAAAACGCATATCGCGATCATTGTGGACGAGTACGGCGGGACTTCGGGACTGGTGACGATGGAGGATATCATCGAGGAGCTGGTCGGCGAGATCTATGACGAGCACGACGCGGTGCAGCTGCAGGACATCGTGCAGCAGCAGGATGGCTCTTATCGCGTGCTTTGCGGTACGAATCTGGATAAGATGTTCGACTATTTCGATGTGGAAGAAGATGTTGACGCGACAACGGTCAATGGCTGGGTGGTGCTGCAGCTTGACAAGCTTCCGAGTGTGGGGGACAGCTTTGTCTATGAGGCAGACTACAAGCGTTTTGAAGTAAAGGTAACCAAGGCAGACAGCCGCAAGGCGCTGGAGATCAATATGGTCGTGACGGAGCTGCCGAGAGATGAGTAGAAAGGGGATAGAAAACCGAAATGGGATTTATGGAAAAGATCTTTGGTGATCTCAATACCAAAGAGGTAAAAAAAGTAGAAAAAATCGCGGATCAGGTTATGGCGCTGGAGGATCAGATGGCAGCACTGACCGATGAAGAGCTGAAGGCCAAGACGCCGGAGTTCAAGGAGCGTCTCGCAAGCGGAGAAACGCTGGATGACCTTTTGCCGGAGGCGTTTGCGGTCTGCCGTGAGGCGGCATGGAGAAGCGTTGGCATGAAGCATTTCAAGGTACAGGTCATCGGCGGCATCGTTCTGCATCAGGGCCGCATCGCCGAGATGAAAACCGGTGAAGGAAAGACGCTGGTCGCGACGCTGCCGACCTATCTGAATGCGCTCGAGGGCAAGGGCGTTCACGTGATTACGGTCAATGATTATCTGGCAAAGCGTGACGCGGAATGGATGGGTAAGATCTACACGTTCCTGGGGTTGAGCGTCGGCTGCGTGATTCACGGCATCTCAGACAAGACCCGCAAGGCCGCTTACCGCGCAGATATTACCTACGGAACGAATAATGAATTCGGTTTCGACTATCTGCGTGACAATATGGTGATTTATCAAGACCAATTGACGCAGAGAGATTTGAACTACGCCATCATCGACGAAGTGGACTCCATCCTCATCGATGAGGCGCGAACGCCGCTGATCATTTCCGGACAGGGTGATGAATCGACCGATTTGTATCGGATCGCGAATAAATTCGTCAATACGCTGTATGAGGGTGAGAATGCTGACTATACGATCGAGGAAAAGGAAAAACGCGTCAGTCTGACCGATCAAGGTGTCTCCAAGGCGGAGCAGTTCTTTAAGATCGAGAATTTCGGCGATCCGGAGAATATGGAAATCAATCACCATGTGGTCGAGGCACTTAAGGCGAAGGCAATCATGAAGCGCGATGTGGACTACATCGTCAAGGACGGAGAAATCGTCATCGTCGATGAGTTTACGGGTCGTCTGATGTTCGGCAGACGCTACAGCAACGGTCTGCATCAGGCGATTGAGGCGAAGGAGGGCGTACTGGTGCGCTCCGAGTCCAAGACGCTGGCGACCATCACGCTGCAGAACTATTTTAGAATGTACAACAAGCTGGCAGGTATGACCGGTACGGCAAAGACGGAAGAGGACGAATTCCGCGATATCTATAACATGGACGTTGTGGTGATCCCGACCAACAAACCGGTCATCAGAGAGGATCTTGACGACGCGATCTTTGCGAAGGAGCCCGCGAAGTTCCATGCGATCGTGGAACGCATCGCAGAGGTGCATGAGACCGGACAGCCGGTGCTGGTCGGCACGATTTCCATCGAGATTTCCGAAAAACTGAGCAATATGCTCAAGAAACGCGGCATCAAGCATAATGTCCTCAACGCCAAGCAGCATGAAAAGGAAGCTGAGATCGTTTCCGAAGCGGGTCGTTTAGGCGCTGTCACGATCGCGACCAATATGGCTGGTCGTGGTACCGACATTATTTTGGGCGGCAATCCGGAATTTGAGGCGAAACGCGAAATGAAGGCGAAGGAGTTTACCGACGAGCAGATTTCGTTCGCGACCAGCTTCGTGGCGAGTGATGATCCGGAGCTGCTGCATGCGCGTGAAATGTTCAAGGAGCTTTTGGAAAAATATAAGGAAGAACGCGCGGAAGAGCAAGAGCAGGTTAGAGCACTCGGCGGTCTGTGTATCATCGGTACCGAGCGGCACGAGTCGCGTCGTATCGACAACCAGCTGCGCGGTCGTTCCGGTCGTCAGGGAGACCCGGGACAGACGCAGTTCTTCATCTCGCTGGAGGACGATCTGATGCGTCTGTTCGGCGGAGAACGCGTGCAGGGGATTATGGAAAAATTCGGCATGCAGGATGAACCGATCGCGGCGGGGATGCTTTCCAAGACGATCGAGAACGCGCAGAAGAAGGTTGAGAGCCGCAACTTTGAGATCCGTAAATACGTTCTGCAGTACGATAATGTTATGAATAAGCAGAGAGAGGTCATTTACGATCAGCGCCGCAAGGTTCTGTTTGGTGAGGATCTGAAGGAATCCATCATGGAAATGATGGAAGAGCTCATTCATAATATCGTTGTACCAATTACGGTGGACAGCAAGTTCGCGGAGGAATGGGATTTTGAGCTGCTCAACAAGAATCTCGCGCGACTGACCGACCGTTTCGGCGGCATGCACTATACGAAGGAGGAACTGCAGCGTTTGGATGCCGAGAAACTGGAAGCAGATGTTGTTGAGGCTTTCAGGCATTTGTACGACGAAAAGGAAGCGGAAATCGGCGCCGCGCACATGCGTGAGGTCGAAAAGATGATCCTGCTGCGAGTGGTTGATAACCGCTGGATGGATCACATCGACGCGATGGATGAGCTGAAACAGGGCATCGGCCTGCGCTCTTTGGGACAAATCGATCCGGCGCTCGCTTATTCCAATGAGGGCTACGATATGTTCGAGGAAATGATCGGGGACATTCGGGAGGAAACTGTGCGTTTCTGCTTCAATGTGACGGTCAATACCTCTTCCGAGAGAAAGAAGGTCATCGCGGGCGGCGAGGGCCGCAAGGAGGATTATCAGGATGAGGCTGCAAGGCCAACGGTTCGCAGAGGGCCGATGGTCGGAGGCGGCGCCGGACAAATGCCGCAGGCAGCACCGAAGCCGGAGGACGCGCGCAAGCCGGAAACCTACCGGCGCGAGATGCCGAAGGTCGGCAGGAACGACCCGTGCCCATGCGGCAGCGGCAAGAAGTATAAGAACTGCTGCATGAATAAGGATTTAGAGCAGTAAATAGCGTATGAGGGAGGAATCGCGAGCGATTCCTCTTTTGTTTTCTAAATATAGAGAATATCGTGCAGCGATATTCCCGGAATCACGACAATCTCCCATCAGAGCGCCCAATACCTGATGCTGTTTCGCCTTTTTTGCTGCAAAGCATGGATTGAGGGGACAAAATGATTCGCCATTCCCTGTTACAATCTTATTATAGTACTGCAATAGACTTGCTGGCTGCGGCAGTCCTTAGGCTGCCTTTACATAGCTACCGCTTTCAAAAAATAAAAAATTTTGTATTTTTGAAAGCGACATCTTGCATACACTATTCGCAGACAGTATAAACAGTATCATAAGGACAGCGAAGCGGTCTCGAGAAATGAAAAAACTTCAATATTTAAGACAGGAGTCAAAAATCCTTGTAAAAGAACGCTGGAAAAATCGAAAGATTTGCTTGCTTTTTTTGAAATCAGTGGTATAATCGACATATGACGGAAACAAACAAATGGTATCAACCATACGGCTTGCGGGCGCAGCCGCTTTGCGAAAGAAGGAGGGAGCATCATGCCGAGACCGAAGCGAAAAAGAATCGTATGCAGAGAACCGGACTATATCTGTTTTCGCGCGGACGGTATTCCTCCGGCGGAGGCTGTCGTTCTGACGGTGGATGAGTTTGAAACGATTCGGCTGGTAGATCTGGAGAAACAGACGCATGAGGAAACCGCGCGACAGATGCAGGTTTCGCGGACTACTGTGACAGAGATTTACGAAAGCGCGCGCTTTAAGCTCGCAGACAGTATCGTCAACGGCAAGAATCTGCTGATCGAGGGCGGTCATTATCAGCTCTGCGAGGGGACGCAGTCCGCGTGCAGCGCAGAGGAAGCGGCAAGACGCTGGAAAGCGCAGCGACTTCAAATACACCGCCTACTTGGATGACGCCGACGCTGTCATCAACTGCTGCAAGCTGAAAACCCACGGCATGATGGGCATGACCTGCGCCGTGAAAAATATGTACGGGATGGTGCCGGGAAGCGTTAAATCGGAATACCACTACCGCTATTCTGACCCTATGGATTTTGCCCGGATGATCATTGACCTGAACCGCGCCAAGCCCGCCCGGCTGCATATCGTGGACGCTGTGGTGGGCATGGAGGGCAACGGCCCCACCGCCGGGACGCCCCGGGAGATCGGCTGCCTGCTGGCGGGGTATGATCCCTACCGTTTGGATATGATCTGTGCCGGGATCATCGGGCTGCCGCCTGCCTGTATTCCCACCGTTGCCGCAGCGCAGGGGCTGGGGCTGTGTCCCGACGAGCCCGGGGATATCAC
>URWB01000052.1 GCA_900551415.1 uncultured Eubacteriales bacterium | reverse complement strand
TTACAGCTTCTGTTAGAATGGAAGATTGCTCCGTCTACATTGAAAGCGCCTGCCAGCTTGATGAATCTGTCGGCAGCATATTCTACGTTTCTCTGGGTATAGATCGCATCATAAGCTCTTGCCATATCGTGCAGATCGCCCGGCTCATAGAAGATTGCCCAGCTCTCCGGATAAGTAGAAGTTACCATGTTGATGCCGTTCTTCTTTAAGATCTTGTAGCAAGGCCCCAAGCTGTGCCAACAAGGAATGCCGTCCCAAAGAATTCTGTATTTTTCTTCGGAATCATCCTTCCATGGTCCTTTGCCCTGCTCTGCTTTTTCCTTGAGTTCGTCGTACCAGAGTTTGAACAATCTTGCTCCGTCCTTCTTGCCTCTCATACAGACGATCATCGCCATGTAGTTGAACATGTCGAATCCACTCAGCGGAGATGGATTATGCATCGCCATATTGGTAGCTTCGACCCACCATTTTGCGGTCTCGTTTGAAGTCTTCATGATGTCTTTGAGCTTGTCATAATCCATCTTTCTGCCTGTAAACGCTTCCAGCTGTCTGATGGCGTCCTTTAATTGTGCTTCAAGGAAGTTGATGTTGTCTTCCCGTACTTCGTAAGAAGAGTTAAAAGGTGCGTCCATCATAATCAGCGGAACGTTCAACTTCTTAGCCAGATTCTCGTACCATTTAATTACAGTGCAACAGATATTGCTGCAGCAGAAAATCAAATCTGGCATCGGGATATCCTGCGCTTCGGAGTGCTGTAAATCAGCGTATCCGATATTGACACGTGCATAGGAGCAAATGTCCGCGGAGTAGCCATCCCCTTCTGATTTATCGATAAACTGCGGTGCGTCTTTTCTGGACGCAACGGCTGCTGCATGATTCTCCGGATAAACTACGGTTAAATCCATAGCTTCCAGAAGTTCCTGAGGTGCAATCGAGGTGGACCATACAACAGGTTTGCCTTGTGCTTTTGCTTCCATTGCCTCAGCATAGTGCTTTTGCAGGAGTTCTCCAAGCAGCTGTTTTGATGTTAATTTTTCTTCTGCCATAATTTTCTTCTCCTTGTCATCCATCTTTCACGTTGTGTTTATTTCGCCACGCCGGATTTCTTATTGTCTGTCCAGACATAGAAACCTTCACCGACTTTTCTGCCAAGTTGTCCCGCGTTGACTTTTTCCTTCAGCAGGCTTCCCGGTCTGAATCTTTCGCCATAGTTCTCAAAGAGCTCTGTTTGAACCTGCAGGTTCAGGTCAAGCGCGGTATTATCATACAATTCAAACGGGCCGACCGGATGTCCCATACCGAATTTACAAGCCTTATCAATGTCCTCTACCGATGCAACTCCCTCTTCTAGGAGCTTTAGGGATTCGATCATGATCGCGTGGTAAATTCTGTTTACTACGAATCCGGTTACATCCTTCTGCAGTCTGACGGTTTCCTTGCCCATCTCCTGCAAAAGTTCGATTACATCGTCAATGACTTCTTCGTCACAGAGATGTCCTGGGATGACTTCTACCAACTTCATGACAGATGCCGGTGAGAAGTAGTGGGTGCCGAGGAATCTTGCTTTTCTTTCTCTTTTAACCGCCAGAGACAGTTTGGTAACAGAAAAGGTTGATGTATTTGTAAGGAAAACTGTCTCTGGCTTACAGATTTTATCGAGTTCTTTGAACAACTCTTCCTTTAAGTCATAGATTTCCGGAACTGCTTCCGTGATATAGTCGTAATCCGCAAGGTCCTTTTTATCTGCGATTGGGATGATCCTTGCAAGAATCTCTTCCTTTTGGTCTGCGGCAAGTCTACCCTTCTTGATCTCTCTGTCCAGGATGCCTGCCTGTTTTTCTTTTGCGACCTGTGCAAGTTCCATCGTCGCATCTACGATCGCAACCTGGTGTCCTGCTCTCGCGTATACGATGGCGATCTCACGTCCCATCATGCCCGCACCGACTACTGCAACTTTTTTCATTTCTATTTCCTCTTTTCGTATTTTGTATTAGTCTTCGTAAATGTTCTCAATCAGGCAGGATACGCCGAGTCCGCCGCCGCAGCAGCTGGAGAACATACCGTACTTGCCGCCTTTTCGGATGAGTTCTTTCATGGTGAAGATGCAGACTCTAGCGCCGGAGGCGCCGTTCGGATGTCCGAATGCAATCGCGCCGCCGTTCGGGTTCCAGTTTTCCATGTTCATCTTCTCGCCTGTAATGTTTTCCATTTCCTTGATGACCGAGAGGTTCTGTGCCGCGAAAGCTTCGTTACACTCATAAATGTCGATATCGTTCATCTGCAGTCCCATCTTCTTGAGGATCTTGATGTTGGAGTAAACTGGACCGATCCCCATGATCTTCGGATCAACACCTGCGTCTGCGCCCCATACCCATCTTGCGAGCGGCTTATAGCCAAGCTCTTTTGCTTTATCTGCGCTCATCATCAGGACGAATGCAGCGCCGTCGTTTCTGCCGGATGCGTTGCCTGCTGTCGTAACGCCGCCTTCATTGACTGCTCTTAACTTTGCAAGTCCTTCTAAGGTTGTATTTGCTCTCGGATGCTCGTCAGTGTCGATAATAACCGGATCTGCCTTCTTGGAATATTTCACTTCGACCGGAAGAATTTCATCCTTAAAATATCCTTTTTCCATAGCGGCAGCTGCTCTCTGCTGTGATCTTAAGGAAAAAGCATCGCATTCTTCTCTGCTGATGTTCCACATCTTAGCCATACGGTCGGAAACTTCAATCATGCTGATTGCGTCTTCCTTGACTGGGCTCAATGCCCAAGGAACCGCTGCCGGTGCAATATCTTTATATGGTTCAATGGAGGTCGGGAACTTAACATATGCCTGGCTGTAAGTTTCTGCGCCGCCTACAACTGCGGTGTCAATCATGCCTTCGCCGATCTGAAGCGCTGCTGCGTTGATCGCTGCGATGGCAGACCCACACTGCATTTCGATAAAGGTCGCGGAGGTGTCGTAAGGTAATCCTGCTGTTAATGCCGAGTATCTTGCGAAGTTGTTGGATGCGATATCTCCGAATGCGCTGCCTGCAAAGACCGCATCAACCTTTCCTTTCTCAAGGATCTTCGTTTTTTCGCAAAGTCCTTTGATGGTTGTTCCTGCGAGCTGTGTGGCTGTCATGTTTCTGAAACCGCCACCCATACGTCCAAATGCTGTACGCATACCGTCTACGATAACTACTTCTCTCATCGCTATTCATGTCCTTTCTTTTCTGCTTGTTCATAACTTGTACGATTGATGCTACCATATATAGCAAAAGGCATGCCATTTTACACCAAGAATTTACGAAAATCGTTTTTTATTTATCAAACTTGTTCAAATTTCAATGTTTTTTGTGAAGATATTTTTTTATGTTATGTACACTGCGTGAGTGAAACGTGATATTTTTTATTTACGTCTATTTTTTGTACTAATTTTATGTCTATTTTTTATGCATAATGTTTATTTTATGTACGAATTGAGGTATAATAAATGAACTATATACTTTTTGTTCAATTTTAAAGAGATGATGGTTGACTTTTCGATAGCACCCGTCTATAATTTGTATATCAAAGATTTTCGGCATTACGCGATCGCAAACCGAAAAACATTTCAAAAGCATGCAGACGCTTAGCATACAAGAGGGGGTATCATGGCTTTTAACAACAAAAAGAACTTTCAATCTAATGACAAACTGGCGCTTAC
The DNA here is from genome assembly GCA_900551415.1 of uncultured Eubacteriales bacterium. Taxonomy (GTDB): domain Bacteria; phylum Bacillota; class Clostridia; order Peptostreptococcales; family Anaerovoracaceae; genus CAG-238. Next base: position 11,270 of record URWB01000052.1, on the reverse strand, counting down.
TGAAAAGTTCATTGAAAACCTGGGCGCGAACGTTTTCGTTGCCGACAAAACCGGAGACGTCATTTTTGCAAATCAAAACAGCGCGGACACCTATCAATGCACCCTAGATGAGCTTTTTGAGTTTAACGCTTTTACCATGCAGGAGAAGGGTTATACCGACCGTCAGCCCGCTGTCAAGGAAGTGTTGTTAAAGAAGAAAGAAATCAAACGCTATATCAAAACCGGCAAGGATGTCGGCATGATCATCAGCTGCAAGCCGATTTTTGATGAAAACGGCGATGTAGAATATGCTGTAGCCACCAGTTATCGAGAGGAAGATTTTCTCTATTTGCTGAATCAGGTCGATAAGCAGAAACGTAAATTGCAGGAAACTGTCGCTTATTTGAACAAGCTCGGACAAAAACCATTCTTCATCGCGTCTTCCAACGAAAAGATGAAGCAAATGTATGCCTTGGCGCAAAAATCCGCCTCGATGGACAGTGCCGTTATGATTTATGGAGCTTCCGGAACCGGCAAAGAGGTGCTCGCGAACTATATCCACTCCATTTCCACTCGCCAAAATGAACCGTTCATTCCGGTAAACTGTGCTGCGATTCCGACAGAACTGATGGAATCCGAGTTCTTCGGCTATGAAAAAGGCTCATTTACCGGAGCCAGTGAAAATGGTCGCATGGGTCTTTTCGAAGCAGCATCCGACGGCACCTTGTTTTTGGATGAAATCGGCGAATTGACACTGCCGATGCAGTCCAAATTACTGCGTGTACTGGAATCTGGCGAGTATAAACGCATTGGTTCCAATAAAATTTCCACAACCAATGCCCGCATTATCGGCGCAACCAACAAGGATTTGGGGAAACTCGTGCAAGACGGAGGTTTTCGCAAAGACTTATACTACAGGCTGAACGTCATCCCGCTGCACTTGCCGCCGCTATGTGAACGCCGTGAAGACATCCTTCCTTTGGCCTATGCTTTTTTGAATAAATTCAACACCAAAATGGGAACAAAAAAAGTCTTCTCTGAAGATGCCTGCGATTTCATGCAGTCCTACTCTTGGCCAGGCAATATCCGAGAACTTAAAAATTTCGTAGAGCGTTTGATGGTCATTTCGACCGGCACGATTCTGAATCTTACAAAGGAATACATGTCCATTTTTGATACCGAAACCTTCGGACAAGATTTCGATGTAAATACTCTTGAGCATTCAGAAACTGCAAGCCTATCCGATGCGGATGCCGCCGAAACTGGTTCGTACAAAATGATGCGGATTGATTACTCCCTTCCATACAAAGAAGCACTTCGCCGTTTTGAGCAGGAATACACAGGGCATGTCCTAAAAGAATGCGGCGGCAACATATCAAAGGCTGCAAAAGTGTTGAAAATGCAGCGTTCCAGCCTGTATAACATCTTAAACCGTGCCCAAACTATAGAAAAATAAACGGAGAAACAAGAAATGGAAAGATTACCGGACAGACCCGATGCAATGCGTAACGAATCACCCGCAGCAAATACAGATGCAGGTAATACAAAAAAACAGTCCAAAAAGGATAAGTTCAAAACTTACAGTTTTTTAATTGTTGTTCTGCTTTTTATCCTAATGCAAAAAAATGAAGTACCGCTCGATCATATTGCTGTGAATGACTGTCGCTACGATGAGGCTCGAACCTCCTATTTTGTGGCTGGCACCTTACTTGAAGGCGAAAAATTTGCAAAAGCCCAGGTTATTTTTAACGAAGAAAGCGGTATCGCTGAGATTACGCTTTATAAATACACTACCCCAACTTTTTTGGGAACGCGCAATTTTGTAGCAATGATTGATACCACTACGGCAGACATCAAAGAGATTTGGCTAAAGACAGAAACAGGCAAGCTGCAGGTAAAGGGATTTACCGCAGCCTGCTTTTTTGTAAGATCTGTTGGTCACAGTTATCGACTACTTCCCACGACGGCGCCATCACATAGAAGAACACGCTGCTCTCCCACTCCGGAAAATATCGCGCATAGACTCTGCCGCGCATGTTGACCGGGGCGAACGGATCATCAGAATACGCATCGTATTTTGGCGTTCCGTATTGCAGATAGGACTGCCGGAAGCCGTTCGCGCGATGGAAGGCGCCGCTGACTGTCAGGTCGGCATCCACGCAGCTCCAGCCGCCATAACCTAAAAATCCGTCCACCCTCTGCACTTCCCGAACTGTCCAGTCAAACTGCATATCCTGCGCGCGAAGGCCAAAGTCACGTAGTACAAGCTGTTCAAAATCATACTGCGGCACCAATCCTGTTTTGGCAAGATCGAGGCTGCCGTCCGCGTGAAAGCCGAACGGCGGCCGTGCTCTGTTTGAAACCTTCGCACCGGCAGGAAAGGTGCGCGCGCGTTCCGCTGCTACTGAAGTGAGGTCAGTATCAGACGCACTTGCGCACGCAGGGGCATCAAACCCGCATCGCGAAACAGCCTCTCCGGCAGCAGTGCCTTCCTGCCGTTCGGGATCCGATATGTCCGCGGTATCTGTCAGGGAAGTGTCGCCTGTTTCCGATATGTCCACAGTGTCTGTCACCAGATAAGCACCATAGAACGCATTGTAATAAGGCGATGTTGGATCGTATAAGCGACTGCAGCCCTTGCCCCGACGCAGATCGAAGGCAGGGAAATTGTATAAGATTGTCAATTCGCGATTGGCTTCCCCTATAAACCGACAGAAGCTTTCAGCGGAAGGATTGAAGGTCATCACAAACGGATACCAGTCCGCCTCCGATGTCGCGCCGCCGCCCGGAATTGAAAGTTCGATGCCTTTCTCTTCCATAATGCTTTGTCGTTCGTGCACGCCGCTGTAAACGGACATGACGCTAAGGCTCACCAGATACTTCGAAAGCGGTGACAGCGCAAAAACGACCAGCAGCACGGCGGCTGCGGCAAGAACCATCAGTTTTATTTTTGCCTTTGGTTTTCTCTTTTTCGGTTTTCTCGTACGCATATTTCTTTTCATCCCTTGCGCTTTTTCGCAGTGTCCGCTATAATTTTCCTATCATCTTCAGAAAGGATTTTAGATTCATGAATATTTGCATTTATGGGGCAAGCAGCCCTGATATCGATAAAAGCTATTTCGCGCCGGTCGAGGCGCTCGGCCGCGCCATGGTTCAAAAAGACTTCGGTCTGGTCTTCGGCGGCGGCGCGCAGGGACTGATGGGTGCCGCAGTGCGCGGCGTGATCGCCGCAGGCGGCTACAGTCTGGGGATCGCCCCGAAATTTTTTGACAAGCCCGGTATCCTGCAGCACAACTGCAGTGAATTTCTCTATCCGGAAACCATGCGCGAGCGCAAGCAGCTCATGGAGGAACGCGCTGACGCTTTCATTGTGCTGCCCGGCGGCATCGGCACATTTGAGGAATTTTTCGAAATCCTCACATTGAAGCAACTCGGCCGCATCAACAAACCGATCATGCTTTTTAACTTAAACGGTTACTATGATCCGCTGCTCCGGCTTCTGGAGGAAACCATCGCGCAGGGCTTCATGAAGCCGGCATGCCGCAGGCTCTACGCCGCGTTTGACGATATCGAGACGATGCTCACCGCAATACAAAAGGAGCTCGCAGAGCCCCTCGATCTCACCGGTCTAAAAAATATCTAACCACCTCGCCCGCGATCATCAATCCCGCCGCCGAAGGCACAAAGCTGATACTGGCAGGTGTTCTCATGCCTGTTTTTACCGGCTCTTCTTCCGAATAGAGCACCTGCACCCCGCGCACGCCGCGTTTTTTGAGTTCTTTTCGGATCACCTTCGCCAAGGGGCAGACTCTGGTTTTTTCAATGTCTGTAATCCGGAAAAGGCCGGGATTCAGCTTGTTCCCGGTACCCATGGAGGAAAGAATCGGTACACCGGCTTCCTTTGCGCGGCAGATCAGGTCGATCTTCGCCGTCACATTGTCAATCGCGTCAACGATATAATCGTAATCTCCAAAGCTGAATTCCGAGGCTTTTTCCGGCAGATAAAAGCACTGCATCGGTTTGACCCTGACCTTGGGATTGATTGACCGCATGCGTGCCGCGCAGACCTCCACCTTCGGCTGACCGATGGTCTCGTGTGTGGCAATAATCTGGCGATTCAGATTCGTAATGTCCACCACATCTTTGTCAACAATGTCGATCTGTCCGACTCCCGCGCGCACCAAGGCCTCGCAGACATAGCCGCCCACGCCGCCCACGCCGAACACCAGCACCTTCGCATCATGCAGCCGCTGCAGAGCCTCCGCGCCAATCAGGCTGCGCGTACGCTGGAACTGATCCGCAGGTTTCTCAGGCACAGGTTCCTCAGGCGCAGGTTCTTCGTCCGCAGCCTCTTGCCCCGCTTCTAACACTTGCTCTGCTTCTATTTTATCGCTCTGCTTCTCTTCTGTCACTCTCATCCTGTCTCAACTTTCCTAAAATCTCGTAAATCACGCTGCCGTCATAGCCCAGACCTGCCAGCCTGCGCCCGACGCGCGCAAGAAACCGGTCGTCAACCGTTTTGCCGTCATCCCACTGATTCCGCAGCATTTTACGCCCGACTGCAAGCGCTGCGGCGTGGTCATCCACAGTCCTGCCCTCATCATCTGCCTCTTCTGCGCGCAGATCCTCGATCACATTTCGCGCGGTTTCTGCGGAGATCCCTTTCTGCGCAAGTTCCCGCACGATCCTCGCATCGGCCTTTCCCCGGGCTTTCGCATAGAGAAAGTATTCCCGGCAATAGCGTTCATCATGCAGATACCCATAGCTTTTCAGTTCCGCGATTGCAGCTTCCGTCTCATCGACACTGTACTCTGCCTTCCTGAGGAACTGCCGGATCTCCTGCTCTGTCCGCATGCGTGCCGACAGTTTGCGCATCGCTGCCTCAAATGCGGGACATCTGTGCCTTTCTGTCGTTTTTTCTTCCATAGATATAGATCCTCTCATGCGCTGCACAGCCTGCTCCGCCCCGCCTGCCGCATCAGCCGAAAAACTCGATATCGTCTTCTTCTCTACCGGTGCAGTAAGTACAAATAATGTCGTCGGCAATCGGAAGATCCTTGAGGAATCCCTCTTCGACCCAATCAATCAGTCTGCCGTCCGCATCCACGAAGGCCGGCTTCTGTCCGTAAAAGCCCTCTCCGGTAAATTTTCCGAAGGCCTCTCGTCTGACCCAAAGGCGGAAGAATCCGCTCATGCCATAGGTTCGGATATATTCCTGCTCGTCCGGTGAAAAGTATCTCCGCGCGATCTGTTCATATTTGCAGTCCGTCACGCGCTGCAGGTCGATGCCGCACTCACCCGGGCCAACGATAGCGATCCACAGATTGTCGCTGTGTGAAACATTGCAGTAGACCGGTTCCTCCGTACCGTAGATATAGGGCTTGCCCTTCTCCGCGCGCTCGACGGTAACGTCTGCATATCCGATGTCGTGCGTGCCGCAGTAGGCAATCACTGCGTCTGTCATCAAATTTTCCCGCAAATCCGAAGAACTCAAATCTCCTTCATAAATGTAAATGCTATACTTCATTTTTCTCACCCTTTCATTTTTGTAAGCAGATTCCTGCTGCTATCAGCTTGGATCAAAACGCACACAGCGGAATCTTGGATTTCTATGCATACATGGCGCTCGCCCATGAGCGCCACTTCGCAAGGTGCTTTTGTCGTGATTCCGAAAATATCGCTATGCGATATTTTCAACATAATGAGCAAAATGGGACGCCTTGCGGCGTCCCTTCTATGCTTTTGCTTTTTCTTTTTCTTTGAGACGCTCCAAAACTCTCTGATAACCATCCGCGCCGTAAATCAGACACTTATTGATTCGGCTGATTGTCGCGGTAGAGGCATTGGTAATCGCTTCGATCTCGCTGTAGGTTTTCTTTTCGGAAAGCAGCTTTGCGACCTGCAGGCGCTGCGCAATCGCGTGAAGCTCATTGATCGTGCAGATGTCCTCAAAAAAACGGTAGCAGTCTTCTAAATCCCGCAGAGTCAATACTGCTTCAAACAATTCATCGATATCTTCTTTTTTAAACTTCGATTCGTAGGCCATTTTTGTCTCCTTTTTTCGCGGGTTTTAACAGCCGCGGTATTGTCTCTCCGTTTTTACGCTCCATTACCTTTGCAAAGCTTTACCGTATAAAAGTATTATACCGCTTTTTTTTGTTTTCGTCAAATCAAACTTTCTCAAAAAATTCCTACTGTAAAATATCCTCCGTCAAAAACTGCAGCTGTTTGCGACCCTGCCAGGTTCGGCATTCAAGACTGCCGATGACGGCGTCCGCATAGCCGCCTCGCAGTAAATCCATATAAGACTCTGCCTTGTTGAACAGCACGCAGGCAATTTCGCAGCCGCTGCGATCCGTCATCGAAAACCCCACGTGCCTGCCCTCCGTTCCGAGCGGGCGAATACGGCTGATTCGCGCATTTCGCACGCACAGCAGCGGTTTCGGATTTTGATTGCCGAACGGCGCGAGCAGTTCCAGTTCTTCCGCGAAAGGAATCGTCAGCGCGCTGCAGGGCAGCTCCAGGTCTATATCATAATGCGTTTCAAACAACTGCGGATTTTTTGCAAGCAGTTCCGTCATATCGGCAAGTAAGCCTGCTCGCAGCGTTTCAAAGTTCTCTGCCGGCATCAGGAAGCCGCAGGCGCCGGCGTGACCGCCGAATTTTTCAAAGAGCTGTTCATGGCGTTTGAGCAGCGCGTAGAGATTCACACCCTCTATGCTTCTACCGGTACCCTTAAGATATTGCTTCTCCTCACCGGACGGCGTCACAATCACCGTCGGTCGATGGTAGGTTTCTTTTATCTTTCCGGCAACAATGCCCGCGATTCCTTCATGTGCGTGCTCGGAACGAATTAAAATAAAATTTTCCACCGAAAGTTCCGCTGTACAGGCTTCAAAGGTTTCCTGCTGCAGACGTCTGCGTTCCTTATTCTTGCGAAGCAGGTCCTCCACAATCGTCGGCACCTCCGGATCGCCCTCTGCCGCCGTCAGCAGACGGACAGCCGGATAGGCATCCTCCATGCGGCCCGTCGCATTAAGATGCGGCACAATCACATAGCTGATATTTTCCGATGAAATCTCTCCCGGACTCAGCCCCGCCCCTTCGGCGAGTTTACGCAGCCCATAGCGGCTGCCGCGGTTAATCACCTGCATCCCGTATTTGCAGATTGTTCGATTTTCATCCAGCAGCGGCATGATGTCACCCATCGTGCCAATTGCGGCTAAATCCAGCACCTCGCTGAGCACATGCTTTGGCAGACCGCAGCGTTTTTGCAGCAGCTGCGCCATCTTAAAGGCGACCCCGCAGCCGCAGAGCTCGCGGAACGGATAAGCGGAATCCGCGCGTTTGGGGTTGACAAGCAGGCAATCCGCCATGCGATCCGTAATCGTATGGTGATCGGTTACCAGAATCGAAAGACCCAGCTCCTTCGCGTAGCGCACTTCCTCCGCGGACACGCTGCCGCAGTCCACCGTAATCACCGCCTGATAGCCGCGCTCCGCAATCTGGCGAAGCGCGTCCCGATTCAGACCGTAGCCCTCTTCAAAGCGCGATGGAATATAGTAGCCCAGGCGTTCCTGCGGCAGCAGATGCCGCAGGACCTGCAGCATCAGGCTGGTCGAGGTGATGCCGTCCGCGTCGTAATCGCCGTAGATGCAGATGCGTGAGCCCTTCTCGATTTCCTGTAATATAAAATCCACCCCCGCGTCCGCGTCCGCGAGCAGGGAAGGTGGATAGGTTCTGCGCGGCTTCGGCGAGAGAAATTCCGCGATCTCCTCCTCGCCCGAAATGCCGCGTTTCTTTAATAAATCAATCAGTGTATTTGTCAGCTGCATAGCTTCCTTCCCTCCGGAAATGATTTAGAAGTAACTCATCGGATCAACATAAGCGCCGTCCTTACGCACTTCAAAATGCAGATGCGGTCCCGTTGACCTGCCGGTCGATCCAACCTTGGCGATCACGTCTCCGCGTTTGACTACCGCGCCGTTGCTCACGCAGAGCCTCGAAGCGTGGCCATAGAGCGTAACAATGCCGCCGCCATGGTCGATCATCACGCAGTTGCCGTAGCCGCCATAAGTCGTCGCCATGATAACCTTACCGGAAGCGGCTGCCAGAATATCCTTGCCGCTGGAGGCGCCGATATCAACGCCGGTATGATATTTCCATGTCTTTAAGATCGGATGCAGACGATTGCCGAAGGAAGATGTGATATAGTGGCTGGATGGACAAGGCCACGCGAATTCTCCACCCACATAAGGACTGCTCTTATCCATCAGCTTGACGATTTCGGCAGTCAATCTGTCTGCCTCTGCCTGCAGCTCGTCCTCCTGCTTTTCCAGTTCCTTCTTCTTGGCGTCAAGCTTCACCTTTTCGGCAGCCATGTCCTGCTTCTGCTGCGCGAGCTCCGCCTTTTTGGTTTTGAGATCCGCTTTGATCTTTTGCAGCGCCTCATGCTCTTTTTTGAGCGTTTCCAGCACTTCTATATCGTTTTGGTATATCTTTTGGATCATGCCGATATTGGAAACAAACTCCGAAATGCTGTTGGAGCCGAGCAACACGTCGATGAAGCCGACAGAGCCGTTCTTGTACATCACCTTCAGCCTTTTGTTAAGATTGTTTTCCTGGGATTGCATTTCCTTTTCTTTTTTTTGAATCTTTGTTTCCGTCTGTGTGATCTCGTTCGTGGTCTTGCTGATTTTCGCGTTCAAGGCATCAACATCGCTCTGCAGGGACTTGATATCCTTGGAAAGCTGGCTCATCTGCTTACTCAGCTCGTCCTGCGCGCTTTCCACATCGTCCAAATTGCTGCGCAGATCACTCTCGGTCGCCGCGAAAGCGAAAACACTGCTGAGCATGCTTATGGTGAAGATCACAGTGATTGTCAGAATGAAAGATTTTTTATTATGTAACTTCATCTCTTTGCCCCTTTGTACCTCTTTTTCTATGTCGCATCGCGCGCCGGTTCTGCCACGCAGCAGCGTACCTCGCGGTGCCATGACCTTTTAATCCCGCCGCATGGTACCATGCGCCTCTCGTGACATGCTGATTCCGCCATACGCCCTGTCTCCCGACGCAGCAGCCTAGGTGTCCAGGAATTTTCTCATGGAAATAATGCTGCCCCACGCGCCGATGCTGGTTCCGAGCGCCAAAAAAATTACGATCAGATTCTTCGTCATATAACTGACCGCGATCAGCGGGCAAGATACGATTGCCAGAATCTGCGTACCGACCGCGTCAATCATGCGATCATAAATCAAGGCAATACAAGCAGTTGACAAGAGGGCTGCCAGTACGCCGATGATGATGCCTTCCGCAAGGAAAGGCCCGCGGATAAACCAGTTGGTCGCGCCGACGTATTTCATAATGGCAATTTCTTTCGCGCGCGCGAATACCGTCAGCTTGACGGTATTGGATACGACCACGACCGATACGATGACCAAAAATCCCATGATGATCAGCGCTCCGATCTGCAGGAAGTTCGTAATTTTTGTCAGCTTTTCCACAGTTTCCCGATAATACTGCACATCGTCGATGCCGTTCAGCGTACCCGCGTAAGTCGCGATACTACCCGCATTTTCCAAAGAGTCCACACTGATCAGAATCGATGCCGGAAGCGGATTGCTGCCGAGAGAATCCAAAAGATAGCCGCTCTCGCCCCAACGTTCCTTCATGATTTCAAGTGCTTCGGCCTTGCCGCGGTATTGCACCTCTGTGACGCCCGGCTGTGCGCTGATCTGTTCCATCAGCTTCTCGGCATCCGCTTTCGAGGTGTCATCCAAAAGGAATACTTCCACCTGATCGTAGTCCTGTTTGACCACCTCGGTGAAAAGATTGATGTTAACGGTAATTACAAAAAACAGTCCGAGAATCAGCAGCATCGCCAAAATCGAAAAAATCGACGCCAGACTCATACCACGGTTTCTAAAAATCTGCAGGAAGCCCTGCTTGATGTTATATAATAAACTGCTCAATCCCGCGCCCCTCCTTTCGCGTAGCCGTATTGTCCGGCAGAATCTCTGACGATCCTGCCTTTTTCGATCGCAATGACACGTTTCTGCATTTGATCTACAATATCTTTGGCATGCGTGACCATGACAATGGTCGTGCCGCGCAGATTGATCTGATCCAAAAGGTCCATGATCTCCCATGCGGTATGCGGGTCAAGGTTTCCGGTCGGCTCATCTGCAATCAAAACTGCCGGATTGTTGACGATCGCCCGCGCGATGGCAACTCTTTGCTGTTCTCCGGCCGAAAGCTCATCCGGATACTTGTGCGCCTTGTCACTGATGCCGACCAAACTTAAAATCTGCGGCACCTGCTTTCGGATTTGGCGCGGCGTCTTATGCAGCACTTCCATCGCAAAGGCCACATTCTCGAATACTGTTTTTTTAGGCAGCAGACGGAAGTCCTGAAACACCGTTCCTACCTTGCGGCGAAACTGCGGGATCTCACGGTTTGACAGCTTCGTCACCTCAAAATTTCCAACTCGAATCGTCCCCGCATCCGCATCGATTTCCTTCAAGATCAATTTGATAAATGTCGATTTACCGGCACCGCTTGGTCCGACCAAAAATACAAAATCACCCTTATTGATTTGCACGCTGACATCTTCTAAACCGATGTTGGTGCGGTATTTTTTCGTTACATGGTCAAATGTAATCATAGATTCCCCTTTATATCGTTTCCATTTTCAAAGTCCTTCTGTCTTCGCCTTACGACTCGTCCCTTAAAGCGCCACGTGCTGAAGCACTGCGCTTCTTGGCGTGAGACCTGCCTCGCTTCTGTCTTCGCCTTACGGCTTGCCAATCAGCGGGCCAGGGCTGCAAATCAGCGGGCCAGGGCTGCAAATCAGCGGGCCAGGGCTCGCAAGTTCGCTGTGACAAGAACATTATACATCATTTTTAGGTAAAATTAAATAGCAATTTGTGGCAACGCGGAGAAAATTGACGAAACAAGGCGCTCAAGGCTATCGCAAAAGTCCACCGTCCTTTGGTTTTGCTTACGAAAAATTTTTTCGTCCGCATATAGACTGCGCATCCAGGGAAGATCCTGATAGGCCGCCTGATAAAAAAATTCCGCCGGCAAAAGCGGCAGTGTCGCGTCAAAACGAATCCGCAGGAATCGTTCCAACTCTCTCTTGTCAACCGCCGGATTCGCCTTATTCATGACCCACAGAAGCGAGTGCTCGCCGCGTTTTTCTCGTTCCTCTTGTTCCGCCCGCAGCTGATGATGCCGCGCGAGTCCTGCCAGCACCCTGGCAGGCAGGGGATCGACAACACAAACAAGCACGT
>URWB01000051.1 GCA_900551415.1 uncultured Eubacteriales bacterium | reverse complement strand
TCGCGCTTCCTGAAATCAAGACGAAAGAGTACATCCGAAAGAAACGGAAAAAACAACATCTTCTCAAGGAAGAAGCGAGCGGTATTGAAGATATGCTCACAGATTCCGAAACATTTTCGCCGGTCATCCGTACACGGGAAACTGTTCGTGAACAGCAAAAACTCCACGTTTCCCATAGTACGGAGCCGGAGCAGTCAGCCCTGCCGCAGATCCGAACACGGCAGCCGCAGGCGGCCTCCATGCGCGCCAATACGGAATCCGTGACGCCGGATACCCCGCAGACACTGCTGCCGGATATCAAGAGCAAGCAGAAATACATTGCGGCGCAGCAACCGACACAGGTAACGCCCGTGCAGGCAAACCCACAGCAGGCAGCGAGAGAAATGATTCAAGGTGATATAAAATTATGTAAACCGCTGTTTGCAAATGAAACTGCCCCTCTGCCAACGGGCAAAAATGCCGCTCCTGCAAAACCAGTGCGTGTTCAGAAGCAGGTGCGTCCGGCTGTTGTGAGAAAGCAAAAGATCAAAACAGCCCCGAAAGCGAAAATCAAGTCCGCCACATCTGCGGGAAAAGCCTTGCCATGCAAAGCGTCGGCGGCTGCTCCCAAGCAGGCCGCAACTGTCATCCGCAAAGGGCAGGTGCTTCGGGATACAGCAATCAAAGCGGCCAAAACCGCGAAAGAGGCCGGAAGGAAGGTCCTGCGGGCAATCGTGGCAGCGGCAGAAAAGCTGGTCGCAGCGATTGGTGCAGGCGGCGCGGCTGCTGTTTCCGTTGTTGTGGTGATCTTGCTCGTTGGGATGCTGTTTGCCTCGCCGCTCGGTATCCTGTTCGCCGGTGAGGATACCGGTACGGAAATCAAGATTCCGGACGCGGTTGCAACGCTGAACGGCGAGTTCACCGATGAAATCTACTGTATCATGGAGGATCATCCATACGACGAGTTGGATATGCAGGAGGGCATGGAAGCGGCCATGCTTCAAAATTGGCGGAACGTGCTGGCTGTGTACGCGGTCAAGGTCTCGACCGACGAAGAACATGGGCTGGACGTTATGACGATGGATGAGGAAAAACTCCAGCTTCTGCGGGAAATTTTCTTCGATGCCAACAAGTTGGAATACGAATTGACGACCAGAACCGTAGACGGCGAGCAGATCACAACACTGCACATCTCCGCACAGATCAAGGATGCCATGCAGATGGCAGATGAATACAGCTTCACTGCCCAGCAGCGGGAGATGCTCGAAGAACTGCTGAAACCGGACTACGACGACATTTTCCTTTCCCTGATCGGTAATTATCAACCGGGCGGTACGCCCATCGGCCCCGTCGACATTTCGGACATCCAAGGCACGCTGCCAGATGATCTTGACCCGCTGCGAGAATCCATTGTCCTGACAGCATATCAGCTTCTTGGAAAAGTGACGTATTTCTGGGGCGGCAAAAGCCTCGTTCTCGGCGGGGACAGCCGCTGGGGAACGCCGACGACGGTCACTGCACCGGGCAGCGGTTCGACCGGCAAGGTGCTGCCGTTCGGACTGGACTGCTCCGGCTTTGTGGACTGGACATTCTATAACGCCACGAACGGTGCATACCTGCCCGGACGCGGTGGTGGCGCAGCCTCACAGCATGGCTATTGCACCAACATTGCATGGTCAGACGCACTGCCCGGCGATCTCGTCTTTTACGCGGACGACAGCCACGTCGGGATCGTCTGCGGCTACGACAGCGTGGGCAATCTCCTCGTCATCCACTGCTCCGGTGGGCAGAACGGCGTGGTCGTGACCGGGCGCGAGGGCTTTGCCGTCGCAGCCCGACCGGATTTGTTTACAGATTAGTTGACTTTGCTTCGTTTGTGCGGCGTTCTTTGGTGGCTCTGGTGAATAGCTTTCTTTCTCGTTTCCTGCGATACTTGGCGTACCAAATCGAAAGGAGACTGCAATGGAAACAAGAAAAAACCTATGCGCCATGCTGCCGGTCGCACTCCATACCAGAGTCCGGCAGGAGCAGGAAAAAGCCGGGATGACCCTCGGTGAGTATGTGGAAGCCATGATCACAGAATATTACGACTGGAAGGACGGAAAAATTATGAATAAATGTGGAAAAATGATGACGGCATTACTGGTCGCTTTTGCTGTTTGCTTTTCTCTTTGTTTTTCTCTTCGCGTTCCCCTTCATCATCCGGCTTCCCAATCCGACCGCTAAAGGCAAGAGACAGAACGGCTGCGCCCAAGATGGCACCCAAGATTTGCAGCACCCTTGCCAAAACAAAGATACCCACCATCGGCTAAGGATGCACAAAACTGCCCGGAAACGATAAATGCAATCCTCTTGCAAATACTTTTCCATATCCGTTCTTCCGCGCTTCTGTGTCCTTTCCTACTTCCCTGTCATCACCGTCGCCGCCACGATGCGGTCCTTGCCGGTCAGGTCGGTCAGGCCGACGATCTTTTCAAAGCGTCCGCTTTCGCGCAGCAGCTCTTTGACGGCGTCTTTCTGGTCGTAACCGATCTCCATCATCAGCACCCCGTTCTTTTTAAGATGGTCCGGCGCTTCCGCAATGATCCTGCGGTAAAACTCCAGCCCGTCCGCGCCGCCATCCAGCGCCAGCATCGGCTCGTGCGCGCGCACTTCCGGTTCCAGTGTGTCGATCACGTCATGCCGGATGTAAGGCGGATTGGAGATAATCAGCTGATACTTTCCCTTGCCGAAGCGCCCATGGAAATCAGACGCTGCAAACAGATCGCTCTCGACAAACTTCACGCCCTTGCAGCCGTTTGCCGCGGCATTTTTTTTGGCAACCGCCAGGGCCTTCGCGCTCACATCCGCGCAGGTCACCTTCGCGTCCTTATCCAGCTTGGCGATGGAAACCCCGATCGCGCCGCTGCCGCAGCAAAGATCCAACACCTCGACACTTCCGCGAAAGGCCTTCCCTCCGGCGTATTCCTGGCCGCGCAGGCTGCCGCTCTTCAAAAGCTCCAAGGCATCTTCTACCATCGTCTCCGTATCCTGCCGCGGGATCAGCACGTCTCCATTGACGGCAAACGGCAGTCCCATGAACTCCTGCGTTCCGGTGATATGCTGCAGCGGCACGCGCGATGCGCGTTCCTCCACCAGCTTAAAATACGCTTCACATTGGTTGTCCTGCAGGATGCGCTGCCACGCCATCATCAGTCCGGTGCGATCGAGCCCCTCCATATAGCAATAAAGCTCTTTCGCGTCGATTGCCGCGTCGGCAACCCCCGCGTCGGCAAGCATCTGTTCTCCGATGCGGATCACTTCCTTTAACGCCAGACTCACGCCTCTTCCTCCTTCGCGACCTCGTTCTCCGCGGGCGCTGCCTCGGAAACATCTGCTGCCTGCGCCGCTGATTCTGCCGCCTCTGCTTCCTTGCCGACCGGTCCTTCATATTTGATATCGCCTTTGGACGGGTCGTAATACCGCACCTCGCCTTCCACCGGTCTGCCGTCCGGATCGCAGACGCCCTCAAAGTACGGAACGTCATCTCCGTCGTTGAGCACCGCCTTGACCGAGGCGATCGCCACCTCCAGCTGCTTGAGTGTCGGCTCCTTCGTCGTCAGCTTCTGCAAGTACAGACCCGGCAGGCTAAGAATTTCAACGATAATATTATTGCTCCTGCCCGCCCATTTGAGCAGTTCATAGGAAATGCCTGCGATAACCGGCAGGACGAGCAGTCTGGTCGCCATACGCAGCCAGACGTTCGGCCAGCCCATGAACGCGTGCACGATGATCGCGACCACCATGACGAACATCAGGAAGCTGGTCCCGCAGCGCGGGTGCAGCGTATAGAAGGTCTGCGCGTTCTCCGGCGTCAGCTCCAGCCCGTTCTCAAAGCAGTGAATCGTCTTGTGCTCCGCCCCATGATACTGGAATACGGTTTTAATGTCCGGCATCTTTGAGATCAGGGCGATGTAGACCACGAAAATCAGAATCCGCACCACGCCTTCAATCAGATTCAGCAGAATAATATTCTCTGTCAGCTTCGCGCACCAGCCGACGATCGCCGTCGGCAGCAGCATGAAAATACCGATCGACATCACCAGCGCCAGAACGACCGACAGCATCATCAGAATGTTCCACGCTCTGTCCTTGCCGACCTTGCTTTCGATCCAAAGGTCGAATTTGTCCTTTTGGTACTCCTCCGGATAATTCGCTTCCAGTACATCCGCGGAGTACATCAGCACCTTCGTGCCGTAGACCAGGGACGCCACAAAGTTGATGACACCTCTGACAAACGGAATCTTACCCCATTTGTTTCCCTGCGGCGTTGGCTGTGTTTTGAGGTGAATTTTGCCGTTCGGCAGCCGGATCGCGATCGCTGTGCGCTTCGGTCCGCGCATCATAATGCCTTCCATGATTGCCTGCCCGCCGATTGAGGTCGGGCACGCGTCCTTCAAAAATATTCGTTTTAAATCCATCTGTTATCCTCTGTTTGTTCTCTATTCTAGTCCATCAATACCTTTTTGATCACCTGTATAAAATCCTTGTTTGTCCTGGTGTGCGCCAGATTGTCGATGATCTCACTCGTCACGTCCTGCGGATCACGATTTGCCATCGCGCGGCGCATCGCCCAGATCGCTTCCATTTCCTCCTGATCCATCAGCAGATCCTCACGCCGCGTGCCGGATTTGTTGAGGCTGATTGCCGGGAAAATCCGTTTTTCGGACAGTCTGCGGTCCAAATGCAGCTCCATATTGCCCGTACCCTTAAATTCCTCAAAGATGACCTCATCCATACGGCTGCCGGTTTCCACCAGCGCCGTCGCCAGAATCGTGATCGAGCCGCCTTCCTCCATCTTACGCGCCGCCCCGAAGAATTTTTTGGGGCGGTGCAGCGCGCCAGGATCCAGACCGCCCGACAGGGTTCTGCCGGAGGCAGGAACGACCATATTATAGGCTCTGGCAAGTCTTGTCATACTATCTAATAATATTACCACATCTTTGCCATGTTCAACCAGACGCTGCGCGCGCGCCAGCACCATCTCAGCAACCTTGACATGGTGCGCGGGCAGCTCGTCAAAGGTCGAGTAGATGACCTCGCCGCTGACCAACGAGCGTTTCATATCGGTGACTTCCTCCGGCCGTTCATCGACCAGCAATACAATCAGCTCCACCTCCGGATAATTCTTTTCGATCGCGTTGGCGACTTTTTTGAGCAGCACGGTTTTGCCCGCCTTCGGCGGCGCCACGATCAGGCCTCTCTGTCCTTTGCCAATCGGCGCGACCAGATCGATGAGGCGCATCGAAAGATCCTTCGTGCCGTCCTCCAGCCGCAGCCGCTGATACGGGAATACCGGCGTCAAATCCTCAAAATCCGGTCTGCGGATTGCCGCGCCGGGCTCGTCTCCGTTGACGGTCAGCACATAGAGCAGCGCGCCGAAACGCTCGCCCTCCTTTGGCAAACGCGTAATACCGCGGATTTTATCTCCGGTCTTTAAGTTAAATCTGCGGATCTGCGTCGGAGATACATAGATATCCTTATCGCTGGTCAAAAAATTGGAGAAACGCAGGAATCCGAAATTGTTTTCCTCTTGAATTTCAAGAATCCCCTCGACCTCCGGCCGTTCCTCCCTGGAGTATTCGCGCTTCGCAGGGCGCTCGCCGTCTGCCGCCTCCTCTGCGTCAGCGGTCTGTTCTGCCTCCGCGGGCAAAACGTCTGCACGCTGCGCCGCGGCGATCTGCTCGCCGCCGCTGACGTCCTCGGTGCGGATCTCCGCAGTCACAGGGTCCTCGACCGCGAGAAACGAACCCTCGTCCGAGGTTTCGGTCAGCACCTTTTTATCAGAAACTTCCTCTGTAATCACTTTTTTTCTTGGCATTGGATCTTACCGTTTGCAGCTAACCTTCTGCGCTGCACCTTTCTGTTTAGAATCAAAAGAATTGCTCATAATTATAAAATCTTGTTCAAGACGGGATAGCATATAGAATCATTGTATACTTTTTCCGACAAAAAATCAAGTAGCGCCGAAGAGGCTTTGCAAAATCTCGATTTTGTCAATCCGTCAATCCAAGCAGCCAATCCCTCGCGTTAATCCTGCGTATGCCGTCATAATGCACTTCCGGATCATCATCCATGGTAAGAATGACTTTCGGATAATGATCCTTGATCGCTTGCAGTGGTCTGAGCTCTCTGGCCAGCGTCTTTTCATCGCGTACCGATAAGGCAACCTGAAAGTATTTTGTTCCCTTACTGTTCTGCGCGACAAAATCCACCTCGAATTCATCAACTTTTCCCACATAGACATCATATCCCCGCCGAAGCAGCTCCAGATACACGATATTTTCCAGAATATGACCCGCGTCCGGCTGCCTGGAGCCGATCAGCATAAGACGAAGTCCGATATCGACCACATAATACTTTTCAAGGGTCTTCAGATGCTGTTTCCCCTTGATGCTGTACCTTTTGGCCTGATACACAATATAGCTTTCCGTTAAGGCAGCAAGATACTTTTCAACCGTTCTCGCGTCTATTTTTCTTCCCGCAGAGGTCATGGTGTCCGCGATTTTTTTGGAGGATAAGGGGCTGCCGATACTGTCAAACACAAATTTTAAAATGCTTTTTAACATGTTAGGATCTGTAATCTTCTTCCGGTTCATAATATCTTTGATGACGATCGTATTGTACAGACCCTCGAGATAATTCCGGATCTCATCGGGTTGATCTTTCAGCTCCAACGTATAGGGAAAGGAACTGTTTTGCAGGTAGTCCAGATATTTGGTTCCCCGGTCATTGGTATCGCCGGTACTGATCATGTATTCTTTGAAAGAAAGCGGAAGCATTTCTATCTGCATATACCGCCCTGATATCAGTGTCGCGATCTCGCTTGAAAGCATGTGCGCGTTTGAGCCCGTGATATACAGATCGATGTGATCTTTCAGGTATAAACTGTCCACAACCTTTGGGAATTCCGCGACATTCTGAATCTCGTCCAGGAAAATATAGGTCATCTTACCCTTTGCGAGCCGCGCCTTCAGATAGGCATGCAGTTCCCGGTAATCCGTCAGCGCTTCAAAATCCAGATCCTCAAAATTGATTGAAATGATTTGATCCTCTTCCACGCCCTGCGCAAGGAGCCACTGCTGATAAAGCTCCAGTAATTTTGATTTCCCACAGCGCCTGACCCCTGTGACAACTTTGATGATCTGCTTATCCTTCAGCGCGATCAGTCTGTTTAGGTATTCTTCTCTCGGAATCAACATGAGCATTCCTCCCCGGCTTTTTCTTTATATTATATGCGAAATCCTCCCCATATTCAATAGTTTTTACATCACAATGCTAAAACTTTATTTTTTTCGACACTTTTTGCATGAAAATCGATCAGCGCTGATAATCTCTCTACCTAGCAAAAAGTCAAGGGTTTGATGAAGTTTGTACAACATCTGAAACCCTTGACAATTCAAGCTTTTTCTTCTATTTAATTTTCTTCATGAATCAGAAGCTTCGATTATTTTCCGAACTGCATATCGTTGTTGCCGGATGTCGTTTCCCACATTTCAAGCATGTTGATCGGGTCATTGTAGTCAGCCAGCCAGCCCTCACGCGCGAAGTCAAACTTGCCTTCCTTACGCTCATTCAGGAATACAGCCCACTCACGGGTCTCAACGGTCAGGTTGATGCCGATTTTGGCCACGTCTTGCTGGATCGCCTGACCGATCTTCACGTGGCCTTCGGAGTCATTCGTCAGATAAGTGATGTCGATCGGGGTGCTCGATGACAGCATGCCGTTGTCGTCAAACTCATAACCGGCTTCCTTTAACAGCGCTCTGGCTTCCTCTACGGCGGCGTCGGTCAGCTTCGGATCATAGTATCCGACATGTTCCTTATCCGGATAGGTGTAAGCGTCGTCATTCTTTCTGAATTCTCCGCCCTGTCCGTCAGCCATACCGGTCGGAATGAAGGTGTTCGCAACTTCCTGTTCCGCCTGCGCGATGGTTTTTACGATATATTCACGGTCGATCAGAAGCGAGAAGGCTTTTCTCATGTTTGCCGCCTGCTCTACGGTCTTGCCTGCGAAAAGCTTGCTGTTTACGTTGAAGCCGCAGTAATAGGTACCGAGCGTATCGATCTTGTGGAATTCCGGTGTATCCTTTACAGTTGCCATGATATCAGTCGCGACTGTATCGATGAACTGCAGGGAGCCATCCTTGAACGCGTTGTAAACAGCGGTATCGTCAGCACTTAACATGAAGTTGATCTTCTTCAGAGAAACCTTGTTCGCCGCCCAGTAGTTCGTGTTTGGCTCGTAGGTCATGGACTCATTGTGCTTCCATGCGGTCAGCTTCATCGGACCGGAGGTTACGAAGCCTGCCTCCAGCGCCCAGGCGCCCGGATTGACATCCGCGCCCTCAGCAGCTTCTACTGCATGCTGCGGTACCGGATAGAATGCCGGGAATGCGCATAAGTCAAGGAAGTACGCGCATGGTGCCTTCAGGTGCGCGGTAAAGGTCTTGCCGTCCTCAGATGCCTCGATCTGGAGCGTTCCGTCCTCATTCTTTGCGATTACGTCCGTTAAGTAGGAATAGTCTGATCCGGTCATCGGATCTGCAAGTCTGTTCCAGCTGTATACGACATCGTTTGCGTCCAGCTTTTCGCCGTCAGACCATTTCAGACCGTCACGCATCGTGAACGTATAGGTCAGCGCGTCCTCGCTCATCTCGAGACCCTCTGCCAATTCCGGTACCAGCTCTCCCTTTTCATCGTAGGCGTACAGTCCGGAGAACGCGAGAATCGCAAGGCAAGCACCGTCTACGGTCGAGTTCAGCGCCGGGTCAAGCTTATCCGGTTCCGACGCGATCTGAAGTGCCAGCTCATTTGTCGGGGTCTTCGCGAATCCAAAGTATTTGAATCCGAAGATGTTGTGATAGATGTTCTTGACCTCTTTTTTCTGCAGATATACGTCATTGTAATAGTACAGCGGAATAACGGCCCATGTCGCCATGAGCTGATCCTCTGCTTCGTGCATCAGCGCTTCGCGCTTTGCCAGGTCTGTTTCGGCTCTGATCGCCTTGATTTTTTCGTCATAGGACTTCCATTCCGGCGCAGAGCTTTCGCCCGTATCTCCGCCGTTGCCGCCGTTGCCACACGCCGCTAAGGTAAATACCATGACCAGTGAAAGCATAATGGCTAAGACTTTCTTTTTCATAAAAAACTCCTCCTTACAAACTCCTCTTTAATGTATTAATGAACATCATGCCAATCCATTTCTTCGCATTGACACGACATTTCATTTTGAGTCAGGATACCGTTTTTACATAAAACGTCTTACTTCCCGGCCATAGGTATCCGATGATTGCGCTGTCCGTTTATTGATTCCAACAGGCAACCTGGTGTCCGTCTCCGCGATCCACAAGCGGCGGACATGCCTGCGCGCATTGTTCGGTCGCGTACTTACAGCGCGTGCGGAACGCGCAGCCGCTCGGCATATGCAGCGGACTCGGCACGTCACCCTCCAGAACGATACGCTTCCGTTCCTTCGCCATCTTTGGATCCGGATACGGCACCGCGCTCAAAAGGGACTGCGTATAGGGATGCAGCGGATGCTCGCTCACCTCATCTGCGTCTCCGATCTCCACGATCCGTCCTAAGTACATGACCGCGATACGGTCCGAAATATGCCGCACGACGAGCAGATCGTGCGCGATAAACAAGTACGCAACGCCCAGCTTTTCCTGCAGCTCCTCAAACATATTGATGACCTGCGCCTGAATCGATACGTCCAGCGCGCTCACCGCCTCATCGCAGACGATGAAGCGCGGATTCGTCGCTAAGGCTCTCGCGATCCCGATACGCTGTCTTTGCCCGCCGGAGAATTCATGCGCGTAACGTGTCGCGTGCTCCGCGTTCAAACCCACCAGCGTCATCAGCTCAAGCACGCGCGCTCTGCGTTCTTCCTTTGTCTGATATAGTTTATGAACATCCAGCGGTTCTCCGATGATATCCTCTACGGTCATGCGCGGATTCAGCGAGGAATAAGGGTCCTGAAACACCATCTGCATTTGTTTTCGCATTTCGTGGATGCTTTTTTCGTCTACCGGTTTCCCGTCAAAGATAACTTCGCCGCCTGTCGGGGTATACAGCCGCAGAATCGAACGGCCTACCGTCGTTTTACCGCAGCCGGACTCTCCGACAAGCCCCAGCGTTTCTCCCGGCTTGATGGAAAAGCTCACGCCGTCAACGGCCTTCAGCGGAAGGGTTTTCATAAAGCCCGTCCTGACAGGAAAATACTGTTTCAAATCTTTGACTTCCAGCAAATATTCGCTTTTTGCATTTTCATTTGTCACAGCCTACACCTCCCCTTTTTCCATCTCTGCCTTGACATTCAGCCAGCATGAGGCACGATGACCATCCTGTACCTGCATTTCCGGCGGCTGCTCTGTCAAACAAATTTTCATCGCGTTTTCACAGCGCGGACAGAAGGCGCAGCCCTTCGGCATATTCAAAAGATTGATCGGCGTGCCCGGAATCGGAACAAGCTTTTCGCCCATACGTCCGATATTCGGGATGGAACGAAGCAGGCCCTTGGTATATTCGTGGCTCGGACGATAAAAAATGTCTTCCGCCGTACCGCGTTCACAGACGCGTCCGCCGTACATCACGATGATTTCATCACACATATCCGCAATAACGCCGAGGTCATGGGTTACCATAATGATCGCCATCCCGAGCTGCTTCTGCAGATCCTGCATCAGCTCCAAAATCTGTGCCTGAATGGTAACGTCCAGCGCCGTCGTCGGCTCATCCGCGATCAGAATGTCCGGCTCACACGAAAGTGCCATCGCGATCATCACGCGCTGCCGCATACCGCCCGAAAGCTCATACGGATACTGCTTGATCCGCTTTTCCGGCTCGTTAACGCCGACAAGCGTCAGCATCTCGATCGCGCGCGCCTCCGCCTCTTTTCCTTTGCGGCTCGTGTGCAGCTCGATCGCCTCTCTGAGCTGCGACCCGACGGTAAAGACCGGATTCAAACTCGTCATCGGGTCCTGGAAAATAATCGAGCAGCATTTTCCGCGGAAGTCCCGCATTTCTTTTTCTGTAAATTTGGTAACATCTTTCCCCTTGTAGAGAACGCTTCCTTCCTCGATCCTTCCGTTGGATTCCAAAATTCGCATGATGGAATACGCCGTTACCGATTTGCCGGAGCCGGATTCTCCTACGATGCCGAGAATCTTACCGGTGTCCAAGTCAAACGACACCCCATTGACCGCGTGGACTTCGCCTTTGCCGGTTGTAAAAGAGGTGTGCAGATTCTGTACAGAAAGTATTGTTTCACTCATGCTCCGCTACCTCCTTAATTTCGGGTCAAACGCGTCACGCAGACCATCACCCAAAAGATTGCACGCGAGCGTGATCAGACAGATCATCATCGCCGGGAAAATCAGTTTGTAGGAATACTCCGAAATACCGGCTCTGGCGGCGTTCGCGAGTGATCCCAAGGAAGGCATCGGCGCCTTGACACCCAAACCGATGAAGCTCAGGAAGCTTTCGGTGAAAATCGCGGAAGGCACCTGCAGTGCCGCCGTAATAATGATGACACTGATGCTGTTTGGTAAAATATGCCTGCGGATAATGCGTCCGGCGCTCGCGCCGCTTACTTTCGCGGCAAGCACATATTCGTTGGATTTAATCGTGAGGATCTGTCCACGCACCATTCTGGCCATACCTGTCCAGTAGAGCAGGGCAAAGACCATGAACATCGAAAGCATATTGGTGCCCAGCTGCTTGAGTATCGGGAACTGGTCTACGCTCAGCACCTCCTGCAGCACAACGGAGAGTAGCACCACCATCAGCATATCCGGCAGGGAGTAGATGATATCAACAATTCGCATCATAATGAGGTCTACCTTGCCGCCCAGATATCCGGAAATGCTTCCGTATACCACGCCGATGATCAAAACCAAAAGCGCGGCAAAAATACCTACGATCAGTGAGACCTTCGTGCCGTAGACAACACGTACAAAATAGTCGCGTCCCATTTCGTCAGTTCCCATAATATGCGGGAACAAGCTGCCGCCGTCATCGATGTAGGCCTGCTCCATTTCGGACCACTGGAGTGGTGCCATATTCTGCGCCGCTGTGTCGCGCACGCCGTTGATGGTCACGATATCCGAATATCCGTAAGGCACGACGCGCGGCACGATCACGATCATCAAAACAATCGCGACCAGTACGATGATGCTGCCCACCGCGAGCGGGTTCTTCATCAGCTTGCGCATACCGTCCTTAAAAAAGGAAGCGGATTCGCTCATCACGTCCTGCTGCTTTTTTTCTTCATCTGTCGCTTTTTCAAATTTCGATAAATCAATCTGAAAACTAAGAGGATTCTTCTTAGGCATTCGATCGATCTGATTCATTTCGTTCTGCATCTTCATCCTCCTCTAGTCCAGTTTGATTCTAGGGTCAACCATTTTATACACGATATCTGTGATCAGGTTCATCGTAATCATCAGCGTCGCGAGGAAAATGGTGGTTCCCATGATCATCGGGTAATCGCGATTTATGATACAGTCAACAAACTTCGCGCCCAGTCCGCCGATGGTAAAAATTCTTTCTACAACCAGAGAGCCGGTTAAAATGTAGGCCGTCATCGGTCCCACGTAGGTGATGACCGGAATCATCGCGTTTCGCAAGGTATGCTTGAAGATGATCTTCCACCTCGCTACGCCCTTCGCCTTCGCTGTCCGCACATAGTCCTGACCCAGCGCGTCCAGCATGCTGGTCTTTGTCAGGCGGGTAATGTACGCCATCGGAGATGCCGACAACGCGATGACCGGCAGGATGTAATTCGGACTTTCCGGACTCCAGGACGGAATCCACTGCAGCTTAATACAAAACGCGAGCAGCAGCAGGGTCGCGAACACAAAGCTCGGTAAGGATGTAAACAGGGTGGAAAGAAAGATAATCAGGCGGTCAAGGAATCCGTTTCGATTCAGTGCCGCGATGCTGCCCAGGACAACCCCGATGATGACAGCGACCACAATGGCCTGACCTCCTAATCTTGCGGATACAGCAAATGAGCTGAAAATAGTGGTTTTGATATCTCTGCCGGTCTTTGTCGAAATGCCGAAATCACCGTGCAGAAGATTATTCATATAAAGCACAAACTGCTCCGGAACCGGTTTATCCAAATTGAATCTCTGTTCCAGCACAGCTCTTACTGCCGGTGAAGTCGCTTTTTCTCCGTCGAACGGACCACCGGGAATCGCGTTCATCGAAAAGAACGTGATTCCACAAACGATCAACAAGGTGGCTACGGCAAGAAAAACACGTTTTACAATATACTTAGACAACGCTTCTTCTCCTTCTCTTTTAATTTTGTCATGCAGTGACAAACGAATTTGCATTGGTTATACTTCAGTACGTCATTTCATCGCAGTATGCAAATGTTGTGTTTTTTAGTATACCACATTTGCGGGCACAAAGCAAGGTTTTCCTACCGAATTGCAGGGCTTTGCGGGATGCTTCTTTGCTTTGCAGTGCCTTGCGCCGCGATGGTTTTTGGGACATCTTTGCATTTTTGTCGCAAAAAAAACTCCGCAAAGCTTACGCCCTGCGGAGTGCGTTCTTTGATTTACGCGTATAACAGGAATGCCTTGTAGCCCTTCACCGCCTCATAGACATCCGCTTTGCTGCTGATCTCATACGGCGCGTGCATATTCAACACCGCTACGCCGCTGTCGATGACTTCCATGCCGTAATTCGCCATGATATAGGCAATCGTTCCGCCGCCGCCGATATCCACCTTTCCAAGCTCTGCGAATTGATACGCCACGCCTTCCCGATCGAAGATCGCGCGCAGATCCGCGATATATTCCGCGTTCGCGTCATTGGAACCGCTTTTGCCGCCGCTTCCCGTAAATTTGTTGAAGGAAAGACCGTTCGCGAAGAACGCGGCGCTGCGTTTTTCAAACGCATCGGCAAAGGATGGGTCGTACGCTGCGCTGACATCCGATGACAGCATACGGGAATTCGCCATCGCGCGGCGCGTCTTGAGCTCGGATTCGCCCTCATTCAGCGCGATCAGCTCTGCCACAGTGTTCTCAAAGGCACGAGAGTGCATACCGGTCGCGCCGACGCTTCCGATTTCCTCTTTATCCACAAGCAGGCAGCAGCTCGCACGTTCTGTGTGTTCTACCTCCAGCATCGCGAAAAGAGAGGTGAAAGCGCACACTCTGTCATCCTGCCCGTAGGCGAGCACCATGCTGCGATCCAGACCGCAGTCTCTGGCTTTGCCTGCCGGAACAAGCTCCAGCTCTGCAGACAGGAAGTCCGCTTCTTCGATGTCGTAGCTTTCCTTGAGCAGCTGCAGAAGATTTGCCTTGACCGCTTCTTTTTCGTTTTTATCAACGTCCTTGAGCGGTCTGTTGCCGACGAGGACATCCAGTCTTTCACCCTCAATGACAACGCTCGCCTTCTTTTCAAGCTGCTCCTTCGCGAGGTGAATCAGCAGGTCGGTAATCACGAGTACCGGATCTTCCTCTTTCTCTCCGATCACGATTTCCACAATGGTTCCGTCTTTTTTGGCTACAACGCCGTGGAGTGCCATCGGTCCGGCTACCCACTGATATTTTTTGATGCCGCCATAGTAGTGCGTGTCCAGATACGCGAATTCTTCGTTTTCGTACAGCGGATTTTGTTTAATATCGATGCGCGGCGAGTCAATATGTGCACCCAGAATATTCATGCCTGCGGAGATCGGCTTTTCGCCCATGCGCAGCAGCGCGAGGGCTTTGCCCATATAATTCGCGTAGACCTTGTCCCCGCAGACTAACGGCTTCCCTGCAGCAAGCACCTCTTTGACATCTCTGTAGCCTGCCTCCTCAGCCATTTTAATCGCGAGCGTTACGCATTCTCTCTCTGTTTTGCCTGCGTCCAAACATTTTTTATATTTTTCATTTACCGCATGGAGCTCCTGCAATTCCTTTTCGCCATAGGTTTTCCATACATTTTCATTCTTCATGGGGTTCCCCTTCCTTTCCTCAATTCATACAAGTTTACTTGGCTTCCTATAGTATAGCCCTTATCCTCCGAAAAGGCAACCTTATCTTGGT
The DNA here is from genome assembly GCA_900551415.1 of uncultured Eubacteriales bacterium. Classification (GTDB taxonomy): domain Bacteria; phylum Bacillota; class Clostridia; order Peptostreptococcales; family Anaerovoracaceae; genus CAG-238. Next base: position 145 of record URWB01000051.1, on the reverse strand, counting down.
CTAGGTTTGATGGGAAAAATTTTAAGGATGGTTATTTCGACTTTCGCTTGTCGAATTTTGTCGGAAATTTTTTCTCCATGTTTTCCATATTATCCCTTGCATTTTCTCCTTGTTTGTTTTAGAATGGTTTTACAGGAATTCCTAT
>URWB01000050.1 GCA_900551415.1 uncultured Eubacteriales bacterium | reverse complement strand
TGCGCCGGCTCACTTCCGCCCTTCCCCTCGCAGCCTGCCATACAGCTGAGCACCGCGCTGACCATCAGCAAGCACAAAAATCGTGCCGCTTTTTGTTTCCTCTTTTTCATAAATACCCCCTGTTTTTCTCACAATTTCACATGCGGATTTCCATGCTCCCCATGTTTTCAGTGTTTTTCGTATCAGGCCCCAAAAGGATCCCGTTGACTTCATCATACTATATTTTTTCATACAGAACAAGCGTTTTTTCTCCTTCTCCGCAGGACTGCCGCACGTTTCACCGCATCATGAGAAGCTTTAAATTCCGCGCGCCTTTGCAAAGCGCAAAAAAATAAATGCTCCTGCCTGTGTTCGCGCAAAAAGCATAGCTGCAAGCACAGGAAGGAGCATAGATCCTCAAAGGTCTGCTGCCTTCGGCCGCCGTCAGAGATTTTTTGTCTCCGCGTAGCGTTTCACCTTGCCGGTGGTGGTCTTGATCATCGGTTGGTCGGTGACCACCAGGCGGTAGATGCGTTTATAGGTTGGAAGTTCTTCGTTGATGCGGTCGATATCCGCGCGGATCCGTGCCTCGATGTCTTCCGCGCGGCTCAAGCCGAGCACTTCCTGCATATACGCCGGTTGATAGACGATCTTCGCGCAAACCGCCAAGTCCTGTGTATCCTCTCCATGCCGCGGCTGTCCGAACACCATGTTTTCCTCCACATAGGGCAGATTGCTGATCAGCTGCTCGAGTTCCTCCGGATAGACGTTCTTTCCGTTTTTCAGAACGATGACATTCTTCTTACGCCCGCAGATAAACAGATAGCCATCCCGGTCGGCATAAGCCAGATCGCCGGTATGCAGCCAGCCGCCTGCCAGCATCTTCGCGGTCTCCTCCGGATTTTTGTAATAGCCGGACATCACGTTGGGTCCACGCGCGATCAACTCCCCGATGCCCTCTTCATTTGGCTCGTCGATCATCAGCGTAACGCCCGGAATTGCCTTGCCAATCGAGCCGGGACGCCGCTCTTGAGAATTTTCCGCGGCCAGGACCGGAGACGCTTCTGTCATCCCGTAGCCCTGCACCGCGGTAATGCTAAATCGGTTGAATCCCTCAATCGCCTCCGGGTCGATGGCGGACGCGCCGCTGATGACCAGCCGCAGGCTGCCGCCAAGCTGATCGAGAATCTGCTTGAAAATTTTGCGGCGTACGTCGATCCCGCACTTCAAGAGCAGCCCGGAAAGCTTCAGTCCGAAGCGCACCTTGCGTTCGAGCCCTTCCTTTTTCACCGTCAGCATGATTCGTCTATAAATGCCTTCGATGAGCAGCGGCACGCAGAAAAAGACAGAAATCCGATATTCCACGATGTTTTTTTGCAGATACTTCAAACCGTCGCAGTAGGCTGTCGCCGCGCCCGCCGCCAGCATGACAAGCTGTCCGGTAGCACCGAAGGTGTGGTGATAAGGCAAAAAAGCCATGTTGATGTCGCCTCTGCGGATATCCTCGCAAAGCTGCAGCGCGTAAACATTTTCGACAATATTGTACTGTGACAGCATGACTGCCTTTGCCATTGAGGTGGTGCCGGATGTAAAAAGAATGAGAGATAATTCTTTCGCGTCGATGGGCAAGGTCTGATATCGCGCAATCGCCTCCGCGTCCGCCTGCCTTCCTTCGTTTCGCAGCTGCGCCACGCTCACATAGTCCTCTGACTCATCCATACAGATAAACTCGCTGACCTTTGTCGTTTGCGCGGCCCGCAGCCTTTCAACCTGCTCCTGATGCGCCGGGTCGAAAATCAAAACCTCCGCCGCGCTTCTTGCCAGAGAAGTCTCCAGTTCCTCGTAGGGCAGTCCCTTATCCAACGGCACGCAGATGCCCAGGCCGCCCAAAACAGCGAAATAACCTTCCAGCCACTCTTCCCGATTTTTTCCTATGACAGCGACGCGTTTTCCCTGCATGCCGCGCAGCATCATGCCTGTGCCGAGCGAACAGACTCTTTCATAAAAATCCGCGAAGGAAACATGCTCGTAGCTGACATCCTTTCCGGTTTTTTTCTTAATGACGAACGCGTCCTCCTTCCCAAAGGTCTCGGCGCTGTAGCGCAGCAGCGCGCGCAGGTTTTCGTGGCGCACCGCCGAAAAAACTTTTTTTAATTCTCCGATTTTCATCAAAATATCAAGTCTCCTTTGTATCACTTTTCTTGTCAGTTTCCTTCGGTTAGCGTTTCAGATCGAAAGGAAAAAAATTTCAAAACGAGTAATTTTGGTTATCGACTATTTGTTACATAGTTTCGATAACCATATTAGCGCAAGTGCGAGCAAAAGTCAAGACCATACGACGAGTTATAGTTATAAAAACTATAAAAATATTTTATCATAACCATAATTTCTTGTTGTGAAAACGAATCAAATCGTGTAGAATGGAGCTAACAAAGCAGCAGAGACAGAGAAAAGGAGACAAAAAGATGAACAAAGTGAAAAGTCTGGCGGATTTTCATCTTCCGCGTTGGCAGCAGCTGCCGTCCATGCCGCTGTACCTCGAACAGGTGCTGGCGCTTTTGGAAGAATGGCTGGGCCCCTATTTGGGAAAAGAGGACGGAACCATTCTGACAAAGACGATGATCAACAATTACGTAAAACTGCATTTTGTCCAGCCGCCCATCCGCCGCAAATATGATCGCTTGACCGTAGCCTCTCTGTTCGTGATTGCGGTGCTGAAACCCGTATATACCATTGAGGAAATCGGTTATCTGATTCGGCTCTCTTTGGGGCATTCCGATCCGAAGGCCGCCTACGATGATTTTTGCGACTGCGCGGAGGCTGCCGTCAGCCATGCCTTTCATCAGACTACCATGGAAAGAGACACAAAAGCAGGCGACCCGCGCCTGCTTCTTTGGAACGCCTGCAACGCCTTCGCGTGCCAGCTGTATGTAAGACGAATCTATTTGGAAGACGCGATGGCGCGCCCCGCGGAGGAATAATGCCGCAGGTTCCCGCGCAAAAGCGCGCAGCTTCTACTCCACGTCTTCAAACTGAGAGTTATACAGGTTGGCGTAGAAGCCGCCCCTGGCCAGGAGCTGCTCGTGGGTACCCTGCTCGATGATGTCCCCGTCCTTCATGACCAAAATCAGATCGGCGTTTCGAATCGTAGAAAGCCGATGCGCGATGATGAAGCTGGTTCTGCCCTGCATCAGACGATCCATCGCCTTTTGAATCTCGACTTCCGTTCTGGTATCGACAGAGGAGGTCGCTTCATCCAAAATCAAAATCTTATTGTCCGCCAAAATCGCGCGGGCAATCGTCAAAAGCTGTTTCTGCCCCTGAGAAACGTTGCTTGCGTCCTCATTCAACTCCATCTGATAGCCGCCCGGCAGAGTCTTGATGAAATGATCCGCGCGTGCCGCTTTGGCTGCCTCGATGACTTCCTCGTCGGTGGCATCCAATCTGCCGTATCGAATGTTTTCCATAATACTTCCCTTAAACAGCCAAGTATCCTGCAGAACCATGCCGAACGCGTCACGCAGATCTCTGCGGTTAAAGTCCTTGATATTCGTATGATCCAGCAGGATTTCTCCGCTGTTCACATCATAGAAGCGCATCAGCAGCTTGACCATGGTAGTCTTGCCGGCTCCGGTCGGTCCGACAATCGCGATCTTTTGACCCGGCTCCACGTGTGCGCTGAAGTCCTTGATGATGACCTGATCCGGATCATAACCGAAGCGCACGTGACGAAACGTAACTTCTCCGGTAATCTTCGTAATGTCTGCGGGGTGTTCCAAAACCTGCTGTTCTTCCGCTTCATCCAAAAATTCAAAGACACGCTCGGATGCCGCCGACATCGACTGCACCAGATTGATGACCTGCGCGATCTGCTGGATCGGCTGTGTAAAGTTTTTTACATACTGAATGAAAGCCTGAATATCACCGACTGTAATCACGCCGCGAATCGCCAGCAGCCCGCCGGACAGTGCCACGCAGGCATAGCCGAGATTGCCGACAAACATCATGATCGGGTGCATCATGCCGGACAAAAACTGTGACTTCCATGCGGAATCATAGAGAATCTCGTTTGTTTTTTCAAACTCCTCGATGGTATCTTTTTCGCGGTTAAATGCTTTGATGACCATGTGCCCGCCGTAGACCTCCTCGACCTGCCCATTGATGTGCCCCAGATATTCCTGCTGCGCGCGGAAAAACTTTTGGGATTTTTTTGTCACCAGGCCGAGCAGCGTCATCGAAACTGGCAGAATGATGATCGCGATCAACGTCATCAGCGGCGAAATGCTCAGCATCATAATCAACACACCAATCATGGTTGCTGTTGCGGTAATGATGGTCGTAATGCTCTGGTTCAAGCCCTGCCCCAGCGTATCGACATCATTGGTGATCCGAGAAAGCACCTCGCCGTAGGTTCTGCTTTCAAAATACTGCATCGGCATGCGGTTGATTTTTTGAGAAATCTCTTTGCGCAGGCGATAGCATACCTTTTGCGTGATGCCGGTCATGATCCATCCCTGCAGGAAGCTGAGCAAAGCACTGCACAAATACAATCCCAATACGAAGAGCAGAATTTGTCCGATCCTGTCAAAATCAATCACGCCGGTGCCCTGAATCTTGGCCATCAGGCCGGTGTACAGCTCGGTGGTCGCCTTACCCAGAATTTTGGGGCCTGCGACACTGAATACCGTCGAGCAAGCAGCGAAAATCATCACAGCAAAGATTCCAAAACGATAACGTCCCATGTAGCGCAGCAGCGTTCCGATAGATTTTTTAAAGTTCTTCGGTTTTTCACCCGGCATCATGCCCGGTCCGCCCAGCGGGCCGCCCGGTCCCCGTCTTCTCGGCGCGCGGTTCATACGTGTCTGCTCCGGCTGGAAAAATTGTGTTTGTTTACGCATCTTCACGCACCTCCTTTTCGTTTTGTTCCCGCTGCTGCATGGCTGCCGCGCTGTCCGCGGGTTCGTCTGCCGCAGCAGCCATGCTGCCCGCAGGTTCATACGCTTTGCTTCCTGCCGCCTCCGGCAGCCCCAGTTCCTTCGCCGAAAGCTGCGATTTTGCGATCTGCCTGTAGACTTCGCAGTTTGTCAAAAGCTCCTCATGTGTACCTCTGCCGACGATGCGGCCTTCATCCAGTACCAAAATCTGCTCCGCGTGCAGGATCGTGCTGATCCGCTGTGCCACAATGATGACCGTACTGTCCTTGACGTTTTCGGCGAGCGCCTTGCGCAGCGCCGCGTCGGTTTTCATATCCAGGGCTGAAAAACTGTCGTCAAAGATAAAAATCTTCGGATTCTTGGCGATCGCTCTGGCAATTGCCAGGCGCTGCTTCTGACCACCTGAAACATTGCTGCCGCCCTGTGCGATTGGACTGTCGTATTTTTCTTCTTTTTCTTCGATAAAATCCTCTGCCTGTGCGATCTTAGCCGCACGGCGGATTTCTTCATCAGTCGCGTTGTCGTTGCCAAAACGGAGATTTGAGGCAATGGTTCCCGAAAACAACACGCCCTTTTGCGGCACGAAACCGATCTTCCCGCGCAGTTCTTCCATCGACAGCTTGCGAATATCTTTGCCGTCAATTTCAACACTGCCCGCCGTCACATCATACAGACGCGGGATCAGATTGACCAGTGTGGATTTGCCGCATCCGGTACTGCCGATAATCGCTGTGGTAGTCCCCGGCGTCGCGGTAAAATCAATATCGTGCAGCACATCCTCCTCCGCGTTCGGATAACGGAAGCAAACGTGATGGAAACGCAGCACGCCCTCACAGGTTGTAAGGTGCTCCGGCGTTTGCGGATTTTTGATAGAAGATTCTGTCTGCAGAACTTCATCGATACGTTCTGCCGCGACTGCCGCTCTCGGCAGCATGATGGACATCATGGTCAGCATCAGGAAAGACATGACGATCATCATCGCGTAGGTGATAAAAGCAGTCATCGCGCCGACCTGCATGTTCCCCGCGTCAATCTGATGCGCTCCGAACCAGACAATCGCAACAGTCAGCACGTTCATAATCAGCATCATGCCGGGCATCATAAAGGTCATCACGCGATTGGTAAAGAGCATGGTCCTGGTCAGCGCGCGATTTGCCTCATCGAAACGTTCTTCTTCTTTGTCCTCACGCTTGAACGCGCGGATGACCGAAAGTCCGGTAAGGATTTCCCGGGAAACCAGATTCAGTCTGTCAACGAGTTTTTGCATGAGTTTAAACTTTGGCATGGACGCTGACATCAGCACCATGACATAGCCTAAAATGACGAGCAGCGCCAGCGCGATGATCCAGCCCATCCCTGCTCCGGTCTGCATCGCTTTGATGACACCGCCGATGCCCATGATCGGCGCGTACGCGACCATCCGCAGCAGCATAGCCGATACCATCTGAATCTGCTGAATATCGTTGGTGCTTCTGGTGATCAGCGAGGCAGTAGAGAATTTGTCCATCTCCGCGTTGGAAAATCCAACGACCCGCTTGAAGACGCCGTCTCGAAGGTTTTTGCCGATGCCCGCGCCGACGCGAGAGGCAAAGAAGCTGACCAAAACAGTCGCGATTCCCATGATCAATGCCATACCGAGCATCTTCAGACCGGCTCTCCACAGGTAAGAGGTCTGTATCGCATTGACATCCAGCCCGGCTGCCTGATCGCAGGCAACTGCGTAGGCGACGCCCATGGACCTGACCATGGAGCTTCCCATCGTGTCGATGGTCTTTTGCAGGTTTTGCCGCATCGAAAGAATTGCGTCCTCCTGCATCCTGCCTGCATCGCGCATTGCCGTGAATACCGGACGGACATCCACGCAGACTGCGGTGTAGGGATTGCCGTCCTCATCCTCTTTTTGCTGTTCGAACGGTGTCAGGGAAACGCCCAGCATCCTGCCGAGTTCTTCCACGCTCATCGCGTCAATCTTTGCCTTGTCCATACCGCTCTGTGCCGCTGCGTAGGACTTAAACGCGGACTCCTCCATGGCGCTCATCTGATAGTTTAGAATCAGCGGCAGCACCAGTTTTTCATCCATTTCATCCCAGCGTTTTTGCGCGCTCTCCGTCAGCTTGTAAACCTCGCCTTCCTTTTCGTAGAGATTCCGCCAAAGGCGGCCCTCATCCTCCGTCATCGTCAGCTGTGCGGTCTCGAATTCCTCTGCTGTCACAGCCTGCGGCACGACATGCTCCACACCGCTTTTTTGAATGCCGACATCGATGATGTCCGACGTATAGGACGGCAGTGCCAGATCGCACATGGCCTGAATCAAAAGCAGCGCCAGAATCACAAAGACAGTCTTCCAATACGGCGCCATGTTTTTGAATATTTTACTCATCCGTTTTCCCCTTTCCGCTATTGCTGAGCTTTCTTGCTTCGATCTCTGTCCTTGAGATGTTGTAAATTTCGCTCAGATAGCCAATCAGCTGCTTCATGTCGTTTGCGTCGAGACGGCTCATGACAGCCATGCCGAAATCATGCATGATCTGCCGACACTCCAGCGTGACTGCGCGACCCGTCTCGGTCAGTGTCACATAGGTATTGCGCCGATCTCCCTGATCCACCGTCCGTTCCACATAATGCAGTGCCTCCAGTCCGCGCAGCGTGCGTGAAATTGCCGACGGCAGGACCTTGGTCTTGCTCGCAAGCTTGGAAATCGTGATCTTGCCGTCCTCGGCATCCATGATATGATTCAGCGTAAAAAAATCGCCTTGATTCAGCTGGTCCGGCATCATATCGGCGATATGCAGCTTGCGGAACTGGTTCATGGTCTTGAACAGCTCCATATACAAATCTTCCATTTTTTCTCCTTCGTGCTTTCCCCGGATGTTCGCCCCGCGCTTTGCTTCCCTCACGTCAAGGCGCGGTGGGTTTGCTCCGGAGTATTTAGCTTCCTTATTTTTTTGGCTAATTCCGCCACATGGTTATTATTTAACAGTGTTATCTTTTATCACCGTCAAATGTTAGCACGACTGAGGCGGGATGTCAAGCGTTCCGACGCTGTTTTCATCTGTTTTTCACCGAAACACGCCATTTATCAACACAAAAAAGATCCCCCTCGGCATCGGCAAAAGCCGATGCGCGCAGAGAGATCTTTTTCATTGCGCCAAATAAACTGCCGCGCAAACATTTTCTGCGGAATGTTAGAATGCTACCTTCATAAACAGCGCCACCAGACACAGGATCAGCGCCGCAGGCACATAGAGATAACGTCCGACCGCGTACCAGAATTTGCTCTTGGTACCGACCGCGTCCATGATTTCGTCTTTTTTCATGACATAGAACCACGAGATCGCGCCGAAGGTAGCGCCGATCGGAATGATGTAGATGGATACCCAGTCCATCCAGGTGCCCCATTTTGGAATTGCCTCCATGCCGATACCGAAGCCCAGACACAGCACGCAGAGCAGAATCAGCACAGCGCCCCTGCTCAGTTTCGGGAACTTATGCAGCAGGGATTCCGCCACAGCTTCAAACATATTCTGCAGGGAGCTGACTCCCGCGAAGATCATCGCCGCGTAAAGAATCACCGCGAACAGTTGTCCCATCGGCACATCCTGCAGGATGGCCGGCAGGGTTACGAACAGCAGGCTCGGGCCGGCTCCGACATCCGTACCATAGGCGAAGCAGGCAGGAATGATGACGATTGCCGCCACGACCGCCGCGATGGTATCAAAGAACGCCGTATGCTGCGATACGCTAATGACGTTTTCGTCCTTCGATAAATACGCGCCATAGACAATCATCCCGCTGCCTGTCACCGAAAGGGAGAAAAACGCCTGTCCCATCGCCCAGATCCATGTCATCGGGTCGATCAGTTCCTCCCACTTTGGAGTGAAAATAAACTTATAGCCTTCCCATGCGCCCGGCATCATCGCGACACGCGCTGCCAAAATCAAAAAAATGATAAAAAACAGCGGCATCATGATCTTATTCGTCTTTTCGATGCTGCGCGCGCCGAGAAACAGCGTCAGCAGCGTACCGACTACGACGATGATGTGATACGGTATGACCGAATACGAGGTCATCGAAAAGCTTTCAAACCATGCCGCGGTATCCACCGTCATCAGATTGCCAAAAAGCGAGTCCGCGAAGGCTTTCAGGATATACGCGATGATGATGGCGTAGCCGATGGCAATACACAGGGAACCTGCGAGCGGCAGCCACGCGAGCAGACCTCCCGCTTTTCCGGCCTTTTCACCGCGCGTCGCCCAAGCGTACTGATAAGCGCCCAGGGTACCGGTTCCCGCGCGGCGCCCGATCGCGAATTCCGCCGGAAGTCCGACATAGCTGAATACGATAACAAAGAATAAATACACTAACAGGAAGGCGCCGCCGCCGTTGCTCCCCAGCTTGTTTGGAAATCCCCAAACGTTTGCCATGCCGACAGCAGAGCCCACCGACGCCAAAATGAAGCCCCACCTGCTGCCAAAGCTTTTGGACCTGTCTGTATGTTGTTTCCCCATGTTAAAATTCTCCTCTTCTCCCAGATATCTTTTGTATCTTTCCTGATGTCCTGCGCCTATTGCGCAAACACAGGCAACCACTATTCTAACATAGTTTCAGGGAGATTACCATCAGCGAATTTCATTTTCTCGTTAAATTTTCAGAATTTTCCGTTATATTCCACTAACGAAATCAGAGATTTCTATGCGCACATGGCGCTCACGCATGAGCGCCGCTTTTAGGGTCAAAAAGTGCCCAAAGATGTAACGCATTAGATTTTGCCTTCGCCGCCTCTGGAAATATAAGGAATACCCTTTTTATTTTTTGTTTAAAAACACAAATCTTTATTAAAACGCTTGGATCCGATCACTTTTTTGGAGGCGCAGCATGGAAACTCCATCCATTTAATCTAAACACGGCATGTGAAATGGAAGAGACACAGCCGCAGCATTACATCTTTTTGTTCAAAACCTGAGAAAATGGGAACTTTCACTTGTTTTTTCCCTTTTCTCGATCATAATGCCTATACGATACCCATAACAGTGGACACTTTAATCTGCAGAGGTATCGGCGGTAGTGCGCAGGCAGCACTCGTCGAGACGGGCATCAAGCTCTATGGCGGTGTCAGTGGAGACGCTGACGCAGCGGTGAGTGCAACAAACGAGCTATAAAGCTCAAGATACAAGGAGGAACTTATCATGCTGAATGAAAATGTTGTTAAGCTGCTTAAGAGCGGCATGTGGGATCTGGCTACCTGCGCCGATGGCGAGCCCAATGTGGTGCCCGTAGCCTTTAAGGATGTGACTCCGGACGGTAAGTTGGTTGTCGGCGATGTGTTTTTGGACACGACCCTGAAAAATCTGTCCGTCGGAGCCGCTGCGTAGCCGATTCAAAGATCGAGACAAGCTGTTCGGTATGGTGAATCCTCTGTCCCTGACAGCGGCAAAAGCTGCCTATGAGTACGGCGGCGCGTGGCACGAAGCACTGAAGGAATATTTGGACGGGAACTTCGTCTTTGCGAAGGAGTTCCTCTCCCGCGAGCTGCCGGAGGCAGTCATGTACATCCCGGAGGCCACTTATCTTACTTGGGTAAACATGGGTAAATACCTGCCGGATGGCACCGACCTTCCAGACTTCTTTGCGAATAAGGCAGGTGTGCTGCTGGAGGGCGGCAACGCACTATTTGTGGGCAATGCCGCCGGATACATTCGCTTGAATCTGGCCATGCCCCGCAGCATCATCGAAACAGGTCTTGCCCGTATGGTGAAAGCGATTCGTGAGGAACGATAATGCAAAGTAAAAAGGACGGTCTGGTGGAAATGAAACGCGGTGCAATCACGCTGCGGGATACAGACGGACTCTATCGCCTAAAATAAATAGAACTATTTAAAACCGGTGCTTTTTCAGCACCGATTTTTTTCTTTATCAATGTGACTTCGTCACAGAAAAGTGCTTTGTCATGTGGTATGATAAAGCCACAATCAAGAAAGAGGTGGTAAACATGAAATTGCAGACCCGGACTTCGAGGGATTCTGCCACTGCATGCTCTACTACAAATCCTTGCAGGATTAAAGCGAGGGACGAGGCATGAAGAAAAAACACTGGTACGATTATCTATGGGTCTATGCTATAGTCTACTTTGCACTGGGCTTTTTCAATATCCTCTTTGCATGGCTGGGCATGATCGTTATGGTGCTCTACAAGCCCCGCACATGGTGTGCATTTTGTCCGATGGGAACCATGACGCAAAGTATTTGCAAATTAAAAAGCAAAAATAATTGAAAATAACGAAAGGAGTTATTCTTATGGCTGAATTAAAAATTACCGCTGCAAATTTTGAAAATGAGGTGCTGCGTTCCGACAAGCCCGTTTTGCTGGATTTCTATGCCGCTTGGTGCGGTCCGTGCAAAATGCTTTCTCCCGTGCTGCATGAGCTTGCCGAAGAAAATAGCAGCACGCTCAAGGTAGGCAAGATCAATGTGGACGAGCAAACAGAACTTGCTGCTCGCTTTCAGGTGTCCAGCATCCCGATGCTGGTCGTGTTCAAGGATGGAAAGGTCGTTGCCAAATCGGTCGGCTATCGACAAAAGGCAGAGATCGCCGCAATGATGGGGGATGCAAGATGAAAGTTGTGATTGTAGGCGGCGTGACGCTGCTGGATGTCCGTACCGTGGAGGAATATCAGCGAGGCCATCTGGACGGCTTCCGCAATATTCCGCTGGACGTCCTGCGTGAACATTTGGACGAGTTAGACTGGGGCAAGGTTTACGGAGAATTTACAGTCATGTACGAGGGGCGCATCCCGTGCTAAACTAACTGAGAGATAAGCAAGGACTCCTCCGAAAATCGAAGGAGCCCTTGACATTTTTTGAATCATAGTTTATATTGTCAGCAAGCAAGACACCTGCTGAAATGCGAGTGCGAAAGCTATCTAATTACCATAGAAGGATAATTTACAGAAAAACTTTCACAGTCTCTCAATTTGTCCAAAATCATATAGCATTAATATAAAAAGTTGCTTCTTCACCTTTGTATGCTATTGTAAACTTATATTTTCCTTTTTTCTTCACTTGTGCTTCAAGTCTGCCATCACTGGTTTTAGTAAATGTACAGTTTCTGTCCTTTTCGCATTTAACGGTATAGTTTTTAATTGTCTTATCATTATCACAAACACTCAGAAACACACCGGTTCCGCCTATATTAACACTTGCGCCATCGTCCAGCATCCTGTTGGAGAATTTCAAAGAAATAATAACACCATCTGTTCTAATATTAAAACGAGCTTTCTTGTTTCCGCTTTTTATGGTGACTTTTCCTCCTCCGGAACCAGACGCATCAACTCTTAATTTTCCATTGTCAGCCTTTGCACACTTTATCTTACCGCTTCCTTCATAGCTTATTTCATAATCGTTAAGCTGACTGCCTCCTTTGCATACTGAAAGTTCAGTAATTCCCTTTTTTATTTTAATATTCTCATCTTTAACAAATACATCTTCAGCTGATTTCAGAACAATAGGGTCAGTTTTCGCTTCCCATATGAATGAGGCTGTTTTCCCTTTATATTTAATTGTAATTTTGCATTTTCCTTTTCCTGTCACCTTCACCTTAAGATTTCCGCCATCGGTCCTGGTACAAACGCACACTCCATTCTTTTCATACTCAAAAGTGTAATCTTCGATTTTCTTATCACCATAATATACAGGTATTTCATCTTTTGAGAAGTTAGCACCAAAAACAAAATCCTCCCTTATAGTGTATTTGTCAAACTTTAATGTAATAGGATTTGTGTTTTCATCTGTTGCAGACTTTAATGCCTCAATTGTCTTCTTATCGGCTATCGCATTACGTTTCACCATATTAAATACTGCATCAAGCGCATCCTTTGGATTACACCATATATCAGGCTCATACCCTTTATAATCCACCGGCTCTGTGCTGTAATTAAAATTCAACGCACCCATTGTAGCCGCCATTTGTATCCCTGTATTTGGCAGATAGAGTGAATGTACATTACCACTAAGCTGATATCCTGCGGAGTTTGACCCGATAATTACAACATTGTCAAGACAACGCAGAAAGTTAAGCATACTTTCCCCTGATGAAGCGCACCTGTTATCTACAAGCACAATTATCGGGATATCATTCGGGATTGTTTTTCCCTGAACTCTACTTGTACTGTATACTCCGAAATCACCGCCTCCTCCAAAGATCCTTGATGAAAGTTTTGAATTTCTCCTTGCATAAGCTGCGTTAATAACAGGACTCTGCCCTGAAAAGTTTTCAATCCACTTACGCCCGTATGCATCATTTCCCCCATTATTTGCTCTGATGTCAAATATAATGAGGTCGCTGTTTTTCATCTTTAAAGAGCTTTCCTCAAATTGCCTGAAAATATCAGAGTCCAATTTGGAATCAAAAGATCTTATTGAAACATACGAAACCCCTGTTTCTTCAAGGTAATGGTAATCCTGTCCCGATGTATCTTCACTATATGGCTTACTCTTTTTCCATTCTATCTTAATCTTTTTGCTCCTGCCTGCATTATCTGTTACAGTCATAGTACAGTTCGGGAGCTGTTTTTCTCTGCACAAGATTGCAGGGGTGTATACAATTCTGCCATCCTCAACAAGTGTTTTCTTTAATTCCACATCTTTTTTATTAAAAGATTTAAAAGTATATTTTTTGCCATTAATCCTTACCGTATATTTGTTTCCCTCTTTCGTAAAAACATTCTTATACGAATAATAGTAATAATAAAATCTGTCATTTATAGAATTATACCATGTGTTTGAAGCGCTGAAATGCGCATCCTGTACAAATGATAACTCCTTATCAATCTGCTTGCACAGACGCTCAGGGTTTATTACTCCCTGCTGCTTATCAATCCAGCTTATAAGATTTTTCTCGGCTTTCTCGAAATTGTCTGCTCCAAAATAGTAATATGCAGCATAACTGCTTTTCATTGTACGGAAATAAAGGTTAATATCAGCTTTTGCCTCCTGCTTGTTAACAGTTTTAGGCTCACGTTCCTGAAGCAAACTTTCTATTTCTGAATCTGAAAGCAGATTTGCAGTTGATGTGTCTGAAACGGCATAATTGTTCAGATTTTCAAAGCTGTCATTTTTTGTATTCATTTCTGTATGTGTTCTGTCAGCTTCATCAAGGAGTTTCTGAAATGTATCTTCAAAAACAATTTCTTCTGCTGCGCTGAATTTGCTATGCTTTGTTTTTCCGGCCACTTTAGTGTAAGCCCTTACCTTATAGCTGTACTTCCGGTTAAGCACAACCCCCTTGTCTTTAATAGTTGTACTTTTAGTCGTCGCAATTTTTTTGAAGCTGTTTTCTTGAGAATCCAAACGATATACCTGATACCCCTGCGCATTAGATACTCTGCCCCATTTAACCTTAACATACGCTTTGTCCATACTCTCTATGCTCTTAATCACAGGCACTGAAGGCTTTACTGTTTTTGTACCCGCAAATACACCTGTATTAAAGGAAAGTACAAATGCAACTATCAGTATTCCTATAAATAAATTTCTTCTTTTCACTTTTCTGCCCTCCCATGCAAATACAATATATGTATATTGTACCAAATCGCCGGCACGATAGCCAGTATACCGTTCTAAATATTTTTCAAAAAAGAATGGCAGTTTTTGAAATTATGTCGTCTTGCTAAGTTACCACCACCAAACAATCCCTCTCTTGTTTTTCTCTCGACTCTTTTCCCGGTTCTCTATCAGATACTCTCGAATTTTTTCCGTTCCGATTCCGTCCACTCCGCTTGCCCCGTTTCAAAAAACAGGACAACTTATTGATAGATGTAGATTTCTTTGCATTAGCATGATACAATTAAGAAAGTGAAAAAACAGACCGCCCCACCTTTGAGGAATCGGCGGTTATGTTTGATGGCAACACTGCCAGCGGTGCAGAGATCATCCGGCTTGCTAATTGCCCAAGGAAATAATAGTGGCATTTGAATAACGAGGGAGTGAAATATATGGAGCAATTACTGATTGTTGAAGATGATATCGGTTTGAATCAAGGATTATGCAAAGCACTGAAAGCAGATACTCGGCAGATCATTTCCTGCCAAGACCTAAAAACGGCAAAGGAGCAACTGCTTTGCGGCGGTGTATCCCTGATCCTGTTGGATATCAATCTGCCGGATGGCAGCGGGCTTGAGCTGCTCCGGGAGATCAAGGAAAACACGCCCGGGATTCCTGTTATTCTGCTGACTGCCAATGACACCGATCTGGACATCGTAGACGGACTGGAGAGAGGCGCTGATGATTATATTACCAAGCCCTTTTCTC
>URWB01000049.1 GCA_900551415.1 uncultured Eubacteriales bacterium | reverse complement strand
TCGCGGAAAAACCGAGCCTCATGCGCGATGTGCAGGCTTGCTATAAAAATCATAAGAAGGAAGTGGAAGAGAAGGTCGGAGAAATTGATTTTATGGCGCTTTCCGGTCATGTCTGCACGAACTTCATGCCGACCGACTATGAGGAATGGAAGGACAAAAGCTGGAAGGCCATCCTTTATCCGATGATCCCAAATCCGTGGCAGATCAAGCCTATCGCGGATAAGCGCAAGCAGAACACCATCGCGGAAATCGGGCGTCGCGTGCCGCAGTATGATGGTATCATCGTAGGCACCGACTCGGACGTAGAGGGATACGGCATCTACTGGCTGCTGGAGCAGTATCTTGCACTGAACGAAAAACCGGCGCTCCGCTTCATCGAGCATTCGCTGACCGACGCGGAGATCCTGAAGTCACTGCTGACGATGACCGATTATCATCAGAATCCGACACACGTACACTTCGTGCAGTCCTTCCTCATCCGCTCCCGCGCGGACTGGCTGTTCGGCATGAATGCTTCCAGGATGCTGACGAATAAGCGCGGCAGTCTCATCAAAGCCGGACGGGTCAAGTCTCCGACGATCAAACTGGTCTATGATAACTCCATGGCAATCGAAAATTTCGCCAATCGCAAGTATTATGCACTTGAGGCGGAGTATGCGTGTCCGGGGGCAGAGATTGTGGAAAAAACAGTTTCAGCCGAAGGAGTGGGCACGTCAACAGCTGCCGCAATCGATGAACGCGGCGTTTTTAAGGCTGTTTTGCAGGGAGAGGACGGCGACGCGCAGTTCGAAAACCCGAAGCTTTTCGCGGAATATGCCTTAGAGGGAATCGTTGTCTCGCGTGAGACGAAACGGTCTTCTTCGCATGCGCCGAAGCTCTTTGACTTGGCGGCACTTCAGGCGGAGGCCGGAAGCAAATACAAATTTAAACCGGATCAGACCCTGGAAATCGTGCAGCGGCTGTATGAGAAACACAAAGTGATCTCCTATCCGAGAACGCAATGTCGTTATGTATCCACCGAAAAAGCGAAGGAGTTTCCGGCGATGCTTGAGAATCTTTCGGTTTTTGAGGATCTGAAGTCCATCGCGAACGGCATCGATCCCGACGTCTTTGAGAAAATCCTCAAGGATAAGGCGGTGGTAAATGATACAGAGGTTGCCAAGGAGTCCCATGACGCGCTGCTTCCAACCTTAAAAAGACCGGATTTGCCCAGGATGTCGAGGGAAGAACAGATTATCTGCAGGATGATTTATACGCGGCTTTTGGCGCAGTTCCTGCCGAAGCTGGAAGAAGAAAAGACGACGATACAGATCCGGCATGCCGAGGCGGGCGTGAACAATGCGGTCGGTATAGAGAGCGAGAGCGGCGTGGACAATGCGGCAGATGCTGCAGGGGCGGACCGCGCAAGCGGCATTTTCAAAGCGACCGGCAAGATGATTACCGAGCCGGGCTGGTCGATGCTGTATAAAAAATCGAGCGATCGCGCGCTGCCACCTCTAAAAAAAGGCGATCACGTCACAGCAAGTGTCATACAGCCGGTACAAAAAGAAACTTCACCGCCGAAACGGCTGACGCAGGCCACTTTGATCAATGCCATGCGTAATATCGCCACACAGATCGAGGACAAGGAACTCAAAAAATCTCTCGCGGATTCACAGGGGATCGGCACGCCGGCAACGCGCGCCGCAATTATTAAGGATATCCTGGATTCCGGCTACATAGAAGAAAAAAAGTCCGGCCTTTATATCACTGCCAAGGGTAAGTCCTATATCGACGCGGTCAAAGATTTTGACATTGCTTATCCGGTTTTTGCCGCCGATATGGATAACAATATCAAAAAAGTACAGCGTGGTGAGGCTGAATATGAACAGGTGATGAACGAGGTACTGGAAAAGCTGCAGGAGATGTGCCAAAAGATCGGGCAAGATCCGGCGGAAGTTGAGGCGGAGTTGGCATCGTTTGAGCCGGTACAGACCGATATTCGCTGCATCAAGTGCGGCGGCGTGATGGAAGAGCAAAAGAAGCATTATCAATGCCTCGGATGTGGCGCAAGGGTCTATAAAAATATCAGCGGCGCGGAGATTGACCTTGAGCTTTTGCGCAAACTGGAAGCAGGCGAGCAGAGCGGCTATCTGAATTTTCAATCTCGCGCAGGCAAACCATTCCGCGCGGCATTAAAGCTGGACGAACAGGGGGAAGCGCAGATGGTATTTTTCGAGGAAACCGTCAAATGCCCGAAGTGTCAAAAAAAAGCCGTCCTCAACCAATGGGGCGTGTTCTGCGGCATCAAAAAGTGCGGACATAAAATTTTTCGAAGCTTTTGCGGGCATGATTTTTCCTATCCGGAAATGAAAACCTTGCTTGACGGGCGGGAGGTTAGCGCGAATTTTCAATCTAAGTCCGGCAAAGCATTTCGCGCCAAGGTGCATCTGAATGCCGACGGCGACTATACCTTTGATTTCACACAGGAGGAACGACCTTGATCTTACTGAACGCGACCGAGATCTCCAAATCCTATACTGCAAGTCCGCTGCTGTCGAAGCTTTCCTACGCCATCAACGAAGGGGATAAGATCGGTCTGATCGGCGTGAACGGCACCGGCAAGTCCACACTTCTGAGAATTACGGCAGGCGTTGAGGAAGCGGACAGCGGCAGAATTGTTCTGACCGGCGGGGTGCGTATCGGCTATCTGCCGCAGGCCCCGGCTTATGATCCTGACAAAACCGTATTGGAGCAGGCGGTCAGTTATCTGACGCCGGAGACAGCTGCAGAGGGTGATTACCAATGCAAATCCATGCTGAACCAGCTTGGCATTTCGAATTTTACAAGGCAGATGGGCACCTTGTCCGGCGGTGAGCGGAAACGGGTCGCCATGGCGGGTATTTTCACCAATCCCTGCGATATTCTCATCTTGGACGAGCCTACCAACCATATCGACAGTGATACCGTCGAGTGGCTGGAAGGCTATCTCAAAAAGTTTCGCGGCGCGATTTTTATGGTGACGCACGATCGCTATTTTTTGGATCGGGTCACCAACGTGATCCTGGAACTGACCGATGGCAAGCTGTATCGCCACGAGGGAAACTACGAAGTATATCTGGAGAACCGGGCAGCGCGTGAGGAAATGGCGCTTGCCACAGAACGAAAGCGGCGGACTTTGTATCGCAGAGAGCTGGAGTGGATGCGCCGCGGCGCGCAGGCCCGGACGACGAAGGCTAAGGGGCGCATAGAACGCTTTCATCAGCTGGAGGACAGCAAACTTGTCGTCAACAATACATCACTGGAGATGAAATCAGTTTCTTCCCGCTTAGGAAAAAAGATCATCGAACTTGCGCATGTTTCCAAAGCCTTTGACGGTGTGCCGGTGATCATGGACTTTTCCTACAACGTGCTGCGGGACGACCGCATCGGTATCATCGGCGAAAACGGCTCCGGGAAGTCTACGCTTCTCAAGCTTCTGACCGGGGAACTGACGCCGGACAGCGGCAGCGTAGAAATCGGAGAAACGGTCAAAATCGGCTATTTTTCTCAAGAAAACGAGCATATGGACAAATCGCTTCGTGTCATCGAGTACATCTGTAGCATTGCGCACAATGTCAAGACAGAGGACGGCTATGCCAGCGCCTCGCAGATGCTGGAACGCTTTTTGTTCCCGCCGCACATGCATTCGATTCCGGTGGAACGGCTTTCGGGCGGCGAGCAGCGGCGGCTGTATCTTTTGGGCATTCTCATGGGAGCGCCGAACGTGTTGCTGTTGGACGAACCGACGAACGATTTGGATATTGACACCCTATGTATTCTGGAGGACTATTTGGATACGTTCGCGGGCGCGGTGATCGCGGTATCGCATGACCGTCATTTTATCGACCGCATTGCGGAGAAAACCTTCGTTTACGAAGGGGACGGACATATCGCGCAGTATCCGGGTGGTTACAGCGATTGGGCCGCAAGACGTGCCGCCGAATCGGCGGCAGACAAGACCGCAAAGAAAGCGGCAGGGAAAGCAGGCCGCAAAGAAACGACCGATCTAACAGAAAAGCAGCCAGGCGCTGCTGCACCGCAGACAGGCAGGACAGACGCGGCCAGACCGAAAAAACTGAAATTTTCCTATAAAGAACAGCGGGAATTTGAAACGATTGATGCGGATATCGCCGCGCTGGAAGATGCGATTGCCGAGGTGGAAACGCAAATCAACCGGGCCGGCAGCAATTATACCAGACTGCAGGAGCTGAGCGCTGAGCGCGAGCGGCTCACCGCGTCCCTGGACGAAAAAATGGAACGCTGGGTCTATTTGAATGATCTAGCAGAAAAAATCGAGGCACAGACATGAAGTATATCAGGCAATTTATGATTATCATTCTTATTTCTTTTGTCGGTGAGGTGCTGCATTATCTGCTGCCGCTGCCGATTTCGGCGAGCATTTACGGCCTGGTGCTGATGCTGGTCGGATTGGCAAGCGGGCTGATCCCGCTGGCGGCGGTCAAGGATACGGCGTATTTTTTGGTGGAGACCATGCCGCTGATGTTCATTCCGGCGGCAGTCGGCCTGTTGGAATCCTGGCCAGTGCTCAAACCGATGTGCGGACCGATCGTTGCGATCACGGCCCTGTCGACCGTGACAGTTATGGCGGCGGCCGGGCTCTCGACGCAGCATGTCATTCGCCGCGCACAAAAAAAGGAAGGCGCGGCGCGAACAGTACCGGGGGCAGTTCCGGTCATATCGGAGAAAAAAACAGAGGGGAAGGAGCGCAAAGCACATGCATAGCCTTTTGGAACAATCTGTATTTTTTGGTGTAGCGGTCAGCATCGCGGCCTATGAGGCCGGCTCCTTATTAAAGAAAAAATATCATTCCGCGCTATTCAATCCGCTGCTGCTTAGCGTCGCGGCAACGATCGTGCTGTTGGTGCTTTTCCGCATTGATTACGATACCTATTATGAAGGAGCGAAGTATCTGAGCTATCTCCTGACACCGGCTACTGTCTGTCTGGCGATACCGATGTACGAGCAGCTGGAACTGTTAAAAAAGAATCTGAAAGCGGTCATGGTCGGGATCATCAGCGGTGTACTGATGAGTCTCGGCTGTATTTTGGTCATGGCAATCGTGTTCGGATTGAATCACGAGACCTATGTGACGCTTTTGCCCAAATCTATTACGACGGCCATCGGCATGGGTGTTTCCGAGGAACTCGGCGGTTATGTCACGATCACAGTTGCGACGATCGTCATCACCGGTGTGCTGGGAAACATCATCGGTGAGGGCCTCTGTAAACTATTTCACATCGAAGAACCAATCGCCAAAGGCGTCGCGCTGGGGACCGCATCTCACGCGATCGGTACAGCGCGCGCAATGGAAATGGGCGAGATCGAGGGCGCGATGGCCAGCCTTTCGATTGCAGTCGCGGGACTTTTGACGGTTGCCGGCGCATTGGTGTTCTCATACTTCTGGTAGAAGTCAGCCGATGAGACCTTTACCTAAGAAAAAGATCACAGGAACCAGCAAGGACGGCAGCAGGTTCATGGCCTTAAAATCCTTAATCTTGAGGATGGAGAAGCCCGAAGCCGCGATCAGAAAGCCGCCGACGATCGAAAGCTCTGTCATAAAGGTGTCAGAGATGAATTCCGTCAAAAAGCTCGCGCCGAGGTAAATACCACCCTGCCAGAGAAAGAGCACTCCGGCGGCAAAGGCGATGCCGATGCCATAGGTAGAGGCAAGTACCATGGAGGTTACCAGATCGAGCGTGCCATTTGTAAAGAGGAAGGTTTCATCGCCATAGAGGGCGCTTTGCATCGGACCTAAAATCGAAAGGGTGCCGATACAGAACAGCAGGATTGCGGTCGAAAGTCCCTGGCCGAGGCCGCTGCCGCCGCGGGCATCGACGATATGCTGAAATTTAGCGTCGATGTCCAAACCGGTGCCGATGATGCTGCCGACAGCAAGGCTGACGATGAATAGCACAGGATATTGACTGTCCGGCATGTGGTTGACAATGGAATTGATGCCGATGCCTAACGCGGACAGCCCCATGGCATCGAAGAGGATGCGTTGCTGCGTTTCCTTAAGTCCTTTTTTGAGTAAGCTGCCGACGATGCTGCCGACGAGGATCATACAGGTATTGAATAAAGTGCCGATCATTGCGGATTCCTTCCTTTCCCTTCTGTTTTGTGCGCTGATACGTTTCTTTGTTTCTGCGTTTCCGCGCTTGTTTGACGATGTTTTTTGTAATTCGTTGTTTAGATCCACGAATTTTCTGAAAAATGATAAACATAGTCTACACTTTTCCTTGCAGTTTGCAAAGCGATAGTTTATCATATGGATATGAAAAAAATTCACAGCAGGTCGTGAGACCTTGACGTGAAAGACAGGCATGCTTATGAAACGAAAAGACGATGGTAGAAGTGTGAAAGCATGCGATACGAGAGACGATACTGTGAGAAGAGGTAAGAAAGATGGATGCGAAGAAGGTGGAGATCTTGCTGGAAGCGGTGGAAAGCGGTAGTATGATGGGGATTGCCGGACAAAACGGCTATACACCGTCAGGACTTTCCCATCTGCTGCGCAGATTAGAAGCGGAGCTTGGAGTGCAGCTGGTTGAGAGGACAAACCGCGGAATCGCCCTCAGCGAGAACGGCAAGCGCCTGCTGCCGTATCTGCGTGGCTATGTCGAAAGCTTTGAGACGCTGGAGCGCGAGGCAGCGCTTTTGCGGAACGAGACGGAAACAACGTTGCGGCTTGGGGCTTACGCGAGCATTGCAAAAAACTGGATGCCGGCGATGCTGCGTGCTTTCGGCAAAGCGTATCCACAGATTCGGGTGGAACTGGAGGTTCTCAGCAGGCAGGAGCTGTATCGCGCGATGAAAGAGGACAGACTGCATTTGATCTTTGCGTGTGAGGATCAGACACAGCCATATCATTTTTTGCACCTTGCGGATGATCCGTTCTATGCTGTGCTGCCATCGACGGAGGAATCGCTGCAAGCCATCACACTGCCTCCGCTGTCCGGTGAGCAGGAGGATGCGATTCCGGCGGCGAAAAAAAGCGCGGTTTTGCAGGAAGGCGCTCGGACGAAGCAGCACAGGGAAGAACCGCGCGCTGTGCGGTTGAATCAGCAGACGGAAGCATCGAGCGCCGCGCAGGCGGGAAAAAACGCGGAAGATCAAAATGCTGCGAGGTCAGCGTTCTCAGAAGCCGCAGCTGCTGCGCGGAAATTTGAAATCGCGGATTTTGAGAAGTATCCATTCATCATGCCGTCCTACGGCGAAGATGTGGAAGTGCATGAGGCCTTCGCACAGTATCAGGTATGTCCAAAGCTGCTGCCTGCCAGCGCGGATGATCCCGTGATCCTGGGCATGGTGGCAGGCGGCATGGGCGTGACGATGCTTTCGGAGCTTGTGCTGCGCGGCAGCAGTGAGCCGGTGCGTAAGGTTCCGCTGCTGCCGACGATTGTAAGACCGCTCGGCATTGTGTACCGGGACATGCACGTGCTGAGCGCGGCAGAGCGGAGCTTTTTACAGTTTGTAAAAACAGAAAACGTGCAGCTCTGATCACGATGGATGATCGGCAGTGCCGGGATCGTATCAAAACATTGCCGAGATACTGCAAGTCGCGGTTTATGTGAACGACGACTGCAATGCGGCGAAACAGTCGCTGTTGATGCGGAGAATATCTGCCAGCGGAATGACCAGACGTGCAGGAACTTTGGAATCTGCCTGCTCGTATGGCAAAACGGATTGTAACATATCGTCGATTTGCAGATAGAGTTGTTGTGCTGTTACATCCACTTTCAGAAACTGACCGGAGACGGTGTGGTAAACGCCGCCTTCTTTTTTTGTGTCCGGGCAGAAGTAAGTGACGGTGATGCTAAACTTTTCCTCCTGTGGGGAACGCGCGGGTTCGGAGACGCGGCTCGAGGCGGTGCGTGTGTTTTTTGAGAAGGCGAAAGCTCCTTGCGCGTTGGGCGGTACTTTCGCAGAGGCAGCCTGCATGTCGGAATCCGAAACAACGCAGGATACCCGGCTTTCGGGATATGCGCCTGCGCTGTCTGCCTCTGCGGCAAGGCTTTGCAGGAAACAGAGCTGCCGGTTCAGCAGTTCACGCTGCGTATCGTCCGGTTCGATGCGCGGACTGGTGAGGCGGGCTGTTTCTGCCAGCGCTGCCTCGTATCCGGTCAGCGCGGCAAAGGGCATAAACTGTGCCGCACGATCAGCGATCGGCATTTGTCTGTGTTTTTTGGAAACTGGATGCGGCAGATGCAGGATGTCGTCATAATGCTTCATGCCTTATGCCCTCCGATCTGGTCATTGCGCTGCATGGCGGTCGCACCATCTTCGAGGTCACGACCTTTGATGACTGCGTTTTTACCGAATTTTTGTTTGATCGCCAGCAGAGACTGCTGGATTCTGCGTTCATTTTCGAGCGCGGCGGCAGAAGCTTCTTTTTGCCGCTGCGTCTCGGCGGCGTCGCGGCCGAAGATATCTTTGCCGTCCGCGACAAAGCCGAACAGGTCAAGCTGTTCTCCTTGTTCCGCGCCTTGCCCTGCGAGGGCCGCAGCAGTGTCTTGTGCAGTTTGCGCATGATCTGCAGAGGGGGTCAAGCCTGCACTTGCATACGGATGGCCTGCTTGCAGGATGCTGCACATGGACAAAGAGCTCCTCTCTGCGTGGTCTGCACCGATGCTCCGGAACGTCTGCGCAGCAAGCGGGCATTCCGGCAGGATATGGTTCGCGCAGAGGGTCAAGCGGCGTACCGTAAAATCCGGATTGACGATGCGCTGATACAGATCCGAGAGTGCATCGACGATCTGTGAGACGGAGGATGTAGGCTGCGGCAGATTAACCGTACTGTGCGCGTGTTTGGGAATGGCACGACCATAGCGGTCGATTGTCACTTCCACGCTTTCCGCTTCGCCTGCGGCGCTGTGGGCTTGCGCTGCGGATTGCCCGCGGTTTCCGGCTTGCCTATACGCTGGCGTGCGGGCCGCGGCAGGCAGTGAGGTCGTGTCATAACCGACAGTCAGTACGAGCTGGTCGGTGGTCAGTTGTTTTTCGAACAGATCCATGGCGAGCTGCTCTGCCATTTCGCAGACTACCAGATGTGCTTTTGCAGCCGGATAAGGACTCTGCAGCACCTGCCCGGAGCTGATGCTCGAGGAAGCCGGGCGATAGGCTTTGATATCCGCCATGGTACAGGGCTCCCAGCCCCAGGCATGGTCAATCAGCAGTTCAGCATTGACGCCGAACAGCTTGTAGAGCAGATCTTCATTGTGAAACTCGCCCGCCTTGCCGATCGAGCAGCGGGCAATATCGCCCATGGTGTATAGTCCGACCTTAGCGAGCTTTTTGGCGTAGCCGCGCCCGATACGCCAAAAATCGGTCAGCGGCTGATGATCCCAAAGCAGCTGGCGATAGCGCATTTCGTCAAGCTCGGCGATGCGGACACCGTTCGAGTCCGCGGGAATATGCTTGGCCCGGATATCCATGGCGACCTTCGCCAGATACAGATTGGTGCCGATGCCTGCCGTCGCGGTGATACCGGTTTCGCGCAAAACCTCGAGGATCATTTTCATAGCCAGTTCCCGCGCGTTCAGCCCATACAGAGGAAGATAATCTGTGGCGTCGATAAAGACTTCATCGATCGAATAGGCATGGATATCCTCGGGCGCGATATACCGAAGATAGATACTGTAGATGCGGGAGCTCGCGGCGATGTAGTGCGCCATGCGTGGACGGGCGGTGATATAGGTGATCGCAAGCTCCGGATGCGCTGCCAGTTCGTCCGCGTCTGTCGACTCCCCGGCGAAGCTTTGCCGACGGGCACGGGTCAGCCGCAGGGCGTTCAGCTCGCGGACTTTTTGGACGACTTCAAAGAGCCGCGCCCGTCCGGGGATGCCATAGGTACGCAGGCTCGGAGAGACCGCAAGGCAGATGGTTTTTTCGGTGCGGGCAGCATCAGCGACGACCAGATGCGTGGTCAGCGGGTCTAAGCCGCGCGCCATGCACTCTACCGACGCGTAAAAGGATTTCAGATCGATGGCAATATAGACACGCTCCGCCATACGAACACCCCCTTCCTGTCAATGCTTTCGGTTCGCGTAGATTTTCCTTGGTGACTATTAAAAAGAACATGTGTTCTTAATGCTATTATAGCAAATCAGAAGCAAAATGCAAGCGGAAAAGAAAGGTAATACTTGCGTGCGCGCCGCGGGGGAGATTTCACTGAAGTTCGCCGCAATCATCATTTCATCACTAAGCCGCGTTATACTATTCTCAACAACAAAAAACGCGCCCCGCGGGGCATGTTTCCACGCGGAGCGATGCAGAATAAGGGATGGAAAAAGACGCAGGCAGCAGCGCTGCGCTGCCGCACGAAACAGTGAAAGGAGTATGTTAGATGTGTACAGCAGCAACTTATAAGACAAAGGATTTTTATTTTGGAAGAACCCTGGACTATGAATTTTCCTACGGGGAGGAGATCGTGGTGATGCCGCGGCGGTTTCCGTTGGACTTTCGTTTCCTTGGAAAATCCGAGGAGCACTACGCAATCATCGGCATGGCGCACGTGGCGGACGGCTATCCGATGTTCTACGACGCGGTCAACGAAAAGGGGCTGGCGATGGCGGGACTGAATTTTGTCGGCAATGCAGTTTATCGGGAGCCGATCGCGGAGACGGAAACAGATGCGGCGCATAATCGCGCGGCAGAAAGGGCAGGAACAACAAACCTACAAGGCGAGGAAAAGCCGCGCCGCGTGAAAAATGTGGCGCAGTTTGAGTTCATCAGTTACCTGCTCAGCCGCTGCGCGTCGATCGCGGAGGTGCGCGCGGAGCTTGCGGATCTCAATCTGACCGGAACGCCGTACAGCGAGCATTTCCCGCCGGCGCAGCTGCACTGGATCATCGCTGACAAGGACGAGACAATTACGGTTGAATCCGTTGCGGAGGGGCTTAAAATTTACGACAATCCGGCGGGCGTGCTGACCAATAATCCGCCGTTTGATCTGCAGATGTTCCATCTAAACAATTATCGACAGCTTTCTCCGCAGCAGCCGGAAAACCGTTTCGCACCGCAGCTGCCGCTGGTGACCTACAGCCGCGGAATGGGAGCGATCGGTCTGCCGGGCGATCTGTCATCGATGTCGCGCTTCGTGCGCGTGGCTTTTACGCGGGCGCATGCGGTTTCGGATGATGCGGAATCTGCGAGTGTCAGCCAGTTCTTTCATATTTTGGGTTCGGTCGATCAGCAGCGCGGCTGCTGTGAGGTCGCGGACGGCAAATACGAGATTACCATCTACACCTCCTGCTGCAACGCCAGCCGCGGGATCTACTATTACACGACCTACGATAACAGCCGCGTCACCGCGGTAGATATGCATCGCGAAAATCTGGACGACGCAGTGCTTTCTCGCTACCCGATGCTGACGGAGACGGACATCCTGCTGCAGAACGCGTAAACCGCGAGAATGCCGCGTGAAGCGAAGGTTTTCCTTTCATTTGCTTGACATGCAGGAAGCGGAGATGTTATTCTAAGGCTGACAGAAAAAATCAGACTATGCGATGCAGCATGAATTGGGAGGAGGAAAACATGAAAAAAAGACTACTGATGCTTGGCATGGCGCTTTGCCTTGTCTTTACGATGATGCCGATTGGCACGGAAGCAGCCTTCGCGTACGGCGATATGCCGGACAATGTTCCGCCTACGGTTACGTTTGACATGAATGCGAGAGGAAGCGAATTCTATACGCTCAATTACGATTCGACTTACGGCTGGATTCTCGAGATTTTCGCCGGTTCGGACACGAATGTATGCGATGTGATCATGAACCATAACGGCATCGAAAGTACTTTTGAACTTGACTGGTCGAATCTGGAACATGTGAGACTTGACGGAATACCGGGCGGTGCGGACATTCAGGTAGCCTTTATGGGCAGATATCCGGCGGACAGTTCTCCGCGGCTTGACTCGAAAGTCATGAAGCTTTCCTATACCAAAACGACTTATAACGGCAAGGCAAAGAAACCTGTCTTCAAGCTCGGGAAACTCAAACAGGCAGACCTTGTAAAAAAAGAACTCATCACCGTCAAGTACACAAACAACAAGAAGCCGGGCATCGCGAAGATGACGATCAAGGCAGGGAAAAAGGCGAAAGGCAAGTACGAAGGAGAGACCACGATGTATTTTAGAATCGCGCCGAAAAAGATGGTTCTGACCTCCCTGACCGCGCCGAAAAAGGGTGAACTCGTCTTCAACTGGAACAAGCAGAAATTCGCGAGCGGATACAACATTCTCATCAGCGAATCCGAAAAATTTGAAGCGGAAAAGTCATATAATTTCACAGTGAATACCAATGATCACAACTCCATGGCATTCAAAGAGGCCAAAAGCGGCATGAAATATTATGTAAAGATCCGCGCTTACACCGATTCCAAATACGGCCGTTCGTACGGCGCGTGGGGAAAGGCGCTGGAAGTCGTCGCAAAATAGGATCTTTGATTCTGCGCGAAAGGCAGACAGACATTCAGACATCCGAGCAGACTCTTGCACAAAAACGCAGGGGTCTGTTTTTTATGATACATGGAACTATCGCTGTGCGATATTTTCGGAATATCGACGAAAGCACCTTGCGAAGCGGCACTCATTCATGAGCGCCATGTGCGCATAGAAATCTGTATTTCGTTGTACATACTTTTGTCCTCCTTTCGTGAAAAACCTGCTTGACTTTTTGTAACTACAAATGTAAACTAAAGTTACAAGAGGGATTACAAATGTAGACAAAGGGAGGAGAGACTATGAACATGCTGAATCTGAGCATTGCCGTAACGGCGGCGGCAGCACTGGTGCTGCTGCTCAAGCTGTTGTTTGGAAACAAGATCACGCCGCGGGGACATATGCTGTTATGGTTGCTGCCGGCGGTGGCGATGCTGGCGGTGCCGCTGGCGGGGATACTGCCGGAGAGCGATTTTGCGGTCAGAACTTATCTGCCGCAGACGCAGGCACGCATCGGTACGTCCAGCGCATGGACGGGACAGGCAGACTATCTTAGCGAGACTGCGGACGAAAGGCAGCAGGCAGATGGACAGATGGTCGATACGCAAGTGGTGAACGGACAGGCTCATGTCAGTATGCAGGTGCCGTTCACAGACCGGACGCTGACCGGTGATTTTACGGCATCGGAGTCTGCAAGAAGGCTGCAGAACGGGATCTGCGTCATGGGCGTCCTGATGGTTCTGGGCTGGCTGCTGATCGGAATCGGAAAGCAGAGAAAGAAACTGCGCATGTTGGAAGATAGTGAAGAGGCACAGCAGCTGATGATGCTTACGGAACTTCGGACGAAGATCGGCATCCGCAGCCGTGCGAAGATCGTGATCAAGCAAGGCGCGGACACAACGTTTCTGACGCGGCTGGACGGTCAGTATGTGATCGCGTTGGAAAACGGATTTGGCGAGGAAGAGCAGCGGCAGGTACTGGCGCATGAACTGACACATCTCTCGCATGGTGATTTATGGAAAAATTTTGTTGCCGCGGCTGTGCTTGCCGCGTTCTGGTGGAATCCGGTGATTTGGCTGGCGTTCCGCAGATTTCGCCGCGACATGGAAATCTACTGCGACTACGACGCGGCGCGTCTGACCGGGGACAAAAAGGCTTACGCGACAACGCTGGTCAGAGCCGCGGCGGGGACTGAACGCTTTCTTCTCGGCACAACTTCGTTCATCGGCGGAGAGAAAGAAGTGAGTGCGCGCGTCAAAGCACTGGCGGCGTTCAAGAAACCGAAGATCTGGATCGCAGTCCTCGCCGCGCTCGCGCTGCTCTGCGCCTGTGTATGCTTTGTTGTAAATCCGAAGAGCAGCGATCCGTGTACCAGATTTTTTCACGATATACAGACACAAAACTTCGAAAATATCTGGATCAAAAGAGGCACAGGCACGCCGTTTGAAGAGGATTATATTGACATTAATGACGCAAAACAGCGGAAGAAACTTGCAAAACTGTTCCACACATTCCGTGAAGAGGATTTTGCAGACGGAGAACCTGTGAATGAGAACGACTTTGATTACAAGATTTATATCGACATGGATTTTTCGGAGGAGAGCCTGACCAATTTCCTGGTGTTGGGCAGAGAGGAAGAGGCCGGCGCCGATATATATTGTATTGCCGGCGAGAACGAAGACACAAGGATCAGAGGAAAACGCATACATTCGCCGAAGCTGACGGAACTTCTCAAAGAATATGAAGATACGAATCTGCACATGTCCTATTGGGCTGAGGCGCAGAATGCCGGCAGTATCACAGTACATATCGAGAACACAGAATACGATAATCCGACCCCGCGCCTGACTTATAAGGAAAACTTCCGCGTTGAGCGTTATACGGGAAAGAAAGATCCATATACAGACAAGAACAGCTGGGAGGCTGTACCGGAGCAGAAAGGCTACAAAGGCACAAGAGCAGGCGGAACCGCCATGGGAAACGAATATCTTACAGCCACGATCGATATTTCTCCAAAATACGGCGAACTGCCGGAGGGCATTTATCGACTGATCCTTCCGTTTACGCAGAAATTACAAAACGGAAAAACAATCGAACAGGAAAACGCCGCGGTCTTCGAATGGGTGGAGAATCGGCTGCATCTTGTGGATTGGGATTTCCTGCTCTCACAGCCGGACGGAGATTTGAACGAAGAAACAAAAGACGAACTGAACCGGATATTCGAAACATGGGGCAAAACTTCACTATACTGCTATTTCACAAGCGCATACAGCAGTCCGGATAAAATGGATTTCTTTGAGTTTTTAAGATATTATCCACAGTTTGATGATGTTATGGGGTGGACGCCGGAACTCAAAGCAAAGTTTGAAGACTCGGAATATTGGAGCCCATACAGGAAAGACGGATGGACGGTCGATAATTTCATTACGCCGGTGAAACCTTATGACCCTGCGGGGCTGAATCAAAGCCTCACATATTACGCAGGCATCACGCTCGACGATATCCGAACGCATTACACGCAAAAAGAATGGAATCAGTTCTATGTAAAAGATATCGACCGCTATATCACCTTTACCAGTGACGCGGGCGGCGGTAAATTCATTGTCACAGAGGGCAAAAAATCCGGCGATACCGTGATTCTGACCGGAGAAACCTTGAACATCAAAGAAAAAGGCTTGGACATATATAGCGGTTACGGTACTTCTGTTCTGACCCTCAAGGAGAAGGACGGCAGATACCTGATTCAATCATTGGC
>URWB01000048.1 GCA_900551415.1 uncultured Eubacteriales bacterium | reverse complement strand
AGCGCCATGTGCGCATGGAAATCTCTGATTTCGTTATGCGCACTTTTGCCCTAATGAAATGATTTGGGCATGCATGCAAAACGACTCTCTTAAAACCTATGGTGATGATAGGCATTATTATGAGGAAAATATGGAACAATGTCAAGAGATGTTGAAAAATCATCTCTTTAAAAGAAAATAAAAGAGGAATAAAACCCTATTGACATAATAGGTGATAGGTGTTATTATAAACCTATAAAACATATAGGTTTTAGAAAAAAGGAGAAAGCGCGAATGAAAGAATATTATAGCGGATTTCGATGTTGCCGCGCATATTGAGTGTGTACGGAGTGTTTTTTAACAGGAAGATGACGCATGGATTATGCAGAAACTATGGGAAACAGAATCGCGCGCAACCGGAGATTTAGGATAAAAAAGCAGATAGAAAAGCACCAGCTTCAAAGCCGGAATTTATAGAAACAAAGAAGGAGACGAAGAATATGAAAATTTATGAGAGAATTACAGATTTAATCGGCGGAACGCCGCTTTTGAAGTTAAACGCGTATATCGATGATGAAGCACCGGAGGCGACTGTGCTCGGCAAACTGGAATACTTCAATCCGGCAGGCAGCGTCAAGGACAGAATCGCCAAGCGTATGATCGATGATGCGGAAGCGGCAGGCGTGCTGAAGCCCGGCGCAGTGATCATTGAACCGACCAGCGGCAATACCGGTATCGGATTAGCTTCTGTCGCGGCATCCAGAGGATATCGGGTGATTCTTACGATGCCTGAGACCATGAGCGTGGAACGACGCAATCTGCTTAAGGCTTATGGCGCGGAACTGGTGCTGACGGACGGCACGCAGGGAATGAAGGGCGCGATCGCCAAGGCGGAGGAACTGGCGGCGCAGACACCGGGAAGCTTCATTCCGAGTCAGTTTACCAATCCATCCAATCCAAAGGCACATATTGCGACCACCGGACCGGAAATTTGGAGCGACACTGATGGAAAGGTCGATATCTTTGTTGCAGGCGTAGGCACAGGCGGTACGCTTTCCGGAGTTGGCGAATATCTGAAGAGCAAAAATCCAAAGGTCAAGGTTGTGGCAGTAGAACCGGCAGGTTCTCCGGTGCTCTCCAAAGGAACAGCAGGGCCGCACAAGATTCAGGGAATCGGCGCGGGCTTCGTGCCGGAGACCTTGAATACCGAAATCTATGATGAAATTATTCCGGTTGAGAATGACGATGCCTTCGCGATGGGCAAAAGACTGGCAAGAAAGGCCGGCGTGCTGGTTGGTATTTCTTCCGGCGCGGCTGTTTATGCGGCGAGAGAACTGGCAAAGAGACCCGAAAACAAGGGCAAGGTTATCGTAGCGCTTCTGCCGGATACGGGGGAACGCTATCTTTCCACACCGATGTTTGAGGACTAAACGGAGATTAGAGTTCATGCTGCTTCATGGCAAGCCTGAGGACGACAGCGCGTGGCGCAGAGTTTTCGCGCGGAAACGGAGATAAAGATAAAATATGAAAATTTCAACAAAAGGACGCTATGCACTGCGCATGATGATTGATCTTGCGGAACATCAAAATGACGGTTTCATTGCCCTCAAGGACATCGCGCGGCGACAGAACATATCTAAAAAATATCTGGAACAGATTGTGCCGATGCTGCATCGTTCGAATTTTCTCCGGACCAACCGCGGCTATCAGGGAGGTTATCGGCTCGCGCGCGCGCCGCGGGAATACACGGTACGCGAGATTTTGGAGCTGACGGAGGGCGGTTTGGCGCCGGTTTCCTGCTTGGAGGGGGACGCTGCGCGCTGTGAGCGCAGCGAATTCTGCGCGACGCTTCCGATGTGGAGGGGATTGCAGCAGGTGATTGAGACTTATCTGCAGAGCATTACGCTGCAGGATTTGCTCGAACAGCAGCAAGAGCGATATGCGAATAACTATGTGATCTAACGCAAGCAGAAAGAAATTCGAAAGCATCGCGCGGCGATATTTTTGAAATCAAGATAAAAGCACCTTGCGGAGCGCCTGCCATACATGAAAGGCATGTGCGCAAAGGAATCACAGGTTCCGTTTTACACACTTTTGTCCCATTATAAAACAGGCGGCAGATTCTGAAGACTTTGACTTTAATCAGAATCTGCCGCCTGTTTTGTGACGCGTTCAAGATGCGCGCCCAAGATACAATCAAGATGGGTCCAAAATAAGTGTAAAAGGTTAAACGCGAGGCAAGAGCTTCCGTCCAAAACACTTTCAACTCGTGGGGAAAATAAAGCGGAAGCATCACTGGATTTTGCGCGGGCAATGTGCTATACTCAATCGTGTATGAACGAAATTTTCGTCTGTAACGGATGAAAACAAAAAAACAAGGAGGTTTCATGATGAAACATTACGATATTATCATTATCGGCGCGGGTCCCGGAGGGATTTTTGCGGCCTATGAGCTGCAAAAACTCGATCCGAGCCTCAAGACGGCGGTATTTGAAGCAGGCCACAGCCTCGCACAGCGCAGATGTCCAATCGACGGTAAACAGGTGAAGGCATGTGTCAACTGCAAGACCTGTTCCATCATGAGCGGTTTCGGCGGCGCCGGTGCGTTTTCGGACGGCAAATATAATATCACCAACGACTTCGGCGGCACTCTGCACGAACATATTGGCAGGCAGCAGGCTTTGGATTTGATGAAATATGTCGATACCATCAATATGACCCACGGCGGTGAGGGCGCCAGGCTTTTTTCGACTGCGCAGACCAAATACAAAAAAATTTGTATGCAGAACGGTCTCAAACTGCTGGACGCGTCAGTGCGCCATCTGGGGACGGATCTCAACCATGTGGTTTTAGAGAATCTTTATAAAGAACTCGAGTCGTGCGTTGATTTCTATTTTGATACGCCGGTGCAGTCCATCGCGGGCGACGAAGGCGGTTATCGAATCTTTACCAAGGATGAGGAATATCACTGCGCGAAGTGCATCATCTCCGTCGGCAGGAGCGGCAGCAAGTGGATGGAAAAGATCTGCGAAGAAATGAACATCAAGACAATGTCCAACCGCGTCGATATCGGTGTGCGGGTAGAACTTCCGGCGGTCATTTTTTCGCATTTGACAGATGAACTGTACGAGAGCAAAATTGTGTACCGGACGAAGCAGTTTGAGGATAGCGTGCGAACCTTCTGCATGAATCCAAACGGCATTGTAGTCAACGAAAACACCAACGGCATCGTGACCGTCAACGGACACAGCTATGAGGACGCCGCGCTGCATACGGAGAACACAAATTTCGCGTTATTGGTTTCGAAACACTTTTCAGAACCCTTCAAGGACAGCAACGGTTATGGCGAGAGCATTGCCAGACTTTCCAATATGCTGGGCGGCGGGGTCATCGTGCAGCGCTTTGGGGATTTGGAACGCGGACGCAGAAGCACCGAAAAGAGGCTGGAAAAGAGCATGGTTGTGCCGACGCTCGCGGCTACGCCGGGCGATTTGAGTCTGGTGCTGCCAAAGCGGATTTTGGATGGCATCATCGAGATGATTCACGCGTTGGATAAAATCGCGCCGGGGACGGCGAATGACGATACGCTGCTGTATGGCGTAGAGGTTAAGTTCTATAATATGGAGGTCGTGCTTGACGAACATCTGGAGTGCAGTCACCCGGGATTATATATCATCGGAGACGGCAGCGGCGTGACGCATTCTCTGTCGCATGCTTCGGCCAGCGGCGTGTTTGTCGCGCGAGATATCTGTGAGGGACGGGAGGCACGAAACCATGGTACCCATTAACGGAAGCGGCTTGACCCGCGTGGCACTGCTGAACGATTTTTCCTGCTTCGGGAAATGTTCATTGACGGTGTCCATTCCCATTATCTCCTCCTACGGCATTGAGACGGTGCCGCTGCCGACGGCGGTGCTTTCCACGCATACCGGAGGCTTTGACCGCTTTGTGATGCGGGATATGACAGATGATATGCGGCAGATCGCTGCGCATTGGAAGGAAATGGACATGCAGTTTGACTGCATTTATACGGGATTTTTCTGTACGATCGAGCAGATTGCCTTCGCGCGGGAGTTTATCCGCACCTTTTCGGGACCGCGAACCTTACTGCTGTCGGATCCGGTGCTGGGGGATAACGGAAGCTTGTATTCCTGCTTTTCGGAAGAATTCGCGGCTGAGATGCGAAAGCTTTGCGAGATGGCGGATATCATTACGCCAAACCGCACCGAAGCAAGGCTTTTGCTTGGCGGAGCCGCGGATGATGAGTCTGTCAGTAATGAAGCACTGCTGGAAGGGCTGCGCAACGAAAACGTGATCATTACCAGTGTGCGCCGCGGCGACAAGATCGGTTATTTGGCGCGGCTCGGAGATGAAATCGTACGCATTGAAAAACCGATGGTACATCGTCAGCTGCATGGAACAGGCGATGTGTTCACCTCAGCGCTCTGCGGGGAGGTACTCAGTGGCAATTCCATCAAAGAAGCGCTGCTTGCCGCGGCGGAATTTTGCGACCGCAGTATTCAAGACACCGCCAAATATCAACCGGCGCACTGGTACGGACTCTGCTTTGAGGAGGAACTGAGCAAACGGCGGCACGTGCCTTCCGCGTGCGAATGAAAGAAAAAATAGGCCGCGTATATCGCAAGATGCCGGGAACGCCCGTAAACGAGCGCTCTCGGCATTTTTTTGGGGCAGTATGTTTCGGAAACGATCGCCGCGCAGAGTTCTACGGCTCCACAAACGGGACGCCGAGATAATCTGCGGCAGAGAGTGCCAGATTCTCGGCGATCTTTTCGATGTTGCCGGTGATCCAGTTGGCATCGTCGATATTGTCGTGATAGGCAACTTCAACGAGGACGGCGGGTGCCGCGGTGCGGCGCAGTTCAGCGAGTGTCGTGGTCGGTACCGCGGCCACAAGATCGGGGCTGGGATAGATCAGCTTTAAATTGTTAGCGAAGATTTCGGCAGCCGCGCGGCTGCGTGTACTGTCGCGATAGTAGTAGACATCGGAGCCTCGAAGCATGCCTGCCAGATTGGCAGGCGCGGCATTGGAGTGAATGGCAAGATGCAGATCGTAATTTCCGGCGTTTGATGCGGCTATGGATGTACTGACATTGCCATTCGGATCATTTCGAGTAAAGTCAATGCCGGAAGCTCTGAGATAAGGCTCCATGGCATCTGCGATAAGGTTTGCGTAAAGCGCTTCATTCCCTCCGTTGACATAGCTGTTGTAGTCCTGCGTCGAGGGGCTTAAAAATATTTTGGGCATAAAACACCTCCGTGATTCCAAGATAGACTTGTGTATTGTCAGTCTATGAGGAATAGCCGAAATCGGTTACAAAATGGGAAAAATAAGGAAGACGCGCGGGCAAAAAATAAGGGCGCGGGCAATAACATTTTGTTGAATTCGAAAAAAAAATATGGTACAATAATTAAATATTAGTTTTGCTCGCGATTGTTAAAATTTCAACGATTCACAGGCATAACGGAGAAACCGCGGAGCGAGATTTCGCTCTGTTCAAATAGAGAAAGAAGGATATCATGAGCAAAAAAGAAAAAATCATCAATATCGCCGTCATCGCGCACGTCGATGCCGGCAAGTCCACGCTTGTGGACGCGTTCCTGAATCAGAGCGGCGTGTTTCGGGCCAATGAAGAGATTGTGGACTGCGTGATGGACAGTGACGACATCGAAAGAGAGAGAGGAATTACCATCTACTCTAAAAACTGTTCCATCATGCATAACGGTGTGAAAATCAATATTGTCGATACACCGGGCCACGCGGATTTCAGCTCGGAGGTAGAGCGCATTATGAAAACCGTCGATACGGTCATCCTGCTGGTGGATTCCAGCGAAGGACCGATGCCGCAGACAAGGTTCGTACTCAAAAAATCACTGGAACAGGGGATCAATCCGATTCTGTTTATCAATAAGTTGGACAAAAAAGACGCCCGCATCGACGAGGTCGTTGACGAGGTCTATGAGCTGTTCATGGATCTGGACGCGAGTGATGAACAGCTGGATTTTCCGATTCTCTACGGGATCGCGCGGCAGGGCGTGGCAGTCAGAGACCCGAAGGAGGTCGCGGGCGTACTGATCGGAGAGGGAGAAAACAAGATCAAAAAGAGCCCGCAGGGCTTCGGCGGTCTGGATCTGACTCCGCTGTTCGATACTATCATCGAGCATTGCCAGCCGTATCCGGATCTCAACGAGGAACCGCTGCAGCTGCAGGTTTCCACGCTGGCCTATGATGACTACATCGGCAGACTCGGCATCGGCCGTATCACCAAAGGCATTATCAAGGAAGGACAGACGGTAGCTGTCGCGAAGGCAGACGGCAGCATCGCAACCCGCAAGGTCAATCAGGTCTTTGTTTACAGAGGGCTCAAGAGGATGGCGGTACCGCAGGCAGAATGCGGCGATATCGTGGTGGTATCAGGTATCTCGGATATTTCGATCGGGGAGACAATCTGTGATCCGCAGGACCCACAGCCAATGGAAATGATCCACATTGAAGAACCGACGCTGTCCATGAATTTCATGGTCAACAACTCTCCTTTTGCCGGAAAAGAGGGCAAATTTGTCACCTCGAGAAATATCCGCGACCGCCTTTTCAAGGAGCTGGAGGTTAATGTCGGCATGATTGTGGAAGAAACCGATTCCACCGACTGTTTCAAGGTTTCCGGACGCGGCGAGCTGCACCTTTCCATTCTCATCGAGAATATGCGCAGAGAGGGCTACGAGTTGGCGGTCTCCAAACCGGAGGTTATTTTACATCGAGACGAGAACGGTAAGCCGCTCGAGCCGATTGAAGAAGTGGTTATCACAGTTCCGGACGAATATGCCGGAACGGTCATCAATAAATTGAATATCAGAAAGGGGCTTATGACGCAGATGTCCGGTGAAAACGGCTATTCCCGCATCGAATATCTGGTGCCGACCAGAGGTCTGCTCGGCTACCGCAGCGAATTTATCAACGATACGCGCGGCGAGGGCACGATGGTCAGACGGTTTGACTCCTTTGACGAATACAAGGGCGAGATTCCGCAGCGTGTCAACGGTGTGGCGATCGCGCAGGAGGAAGGCGTCTGCACGCCGTACGCGCTGTTCAATATCGGCGAGCGTGTGCAGATGTTTGTGGAGCCGGGCACCAAGGTTTATGAGGGCATGATCGTCGGCATGAATTCGCGCAACGATGATATGGTCGTCAACCCATGCAAGGCGAAAAAAGCCAGCAATATGCGCGCGGCAGGCTCTGACGAGGCAATCAAACTTTCTCCGGCGAGAACCTTTACGCTCGAAGAAGCGCTGGAATTCATCAACGATGACGAGCTGGTTGAGATCACGCCGGACGATATCCGCCTGCGCAAGAAGCTGCTGCATGAGTTGGAACGCAGAAGAAGCGGCAGGACCTACGCATAGTAGCGCGTGCCGCGTGTGTGAAAGGATGGCATGATGGGATTTTCTGAAAAAACATGGGAAAAGCTGATCAGCTGTGGCGAGGACATCCTCCTCGCGCTGATTTTTCTGGCCGCAGGGCTTCTTTTGACAAAACTTGTGCTGAAGGTAGCCAGAAAGGTGATGGACAAAAGTTCGCTGGACGAATCCGTATATAAGTTCCTGCTCAAGGTCATAAAATACGGGCTTTATCTGCTGATTTTCGTCGTTGTGCTGACCTGTCTGCACGTCCCGACGGCGCCGCTGGTGACGGTGCTGGGCGCTTGCGGAGCTGCCATTGCCTTAGCCTTAAAGGACAGCTTGGGTAATATTGCCAGCGGTATCATTATATTAGTTAACCAACCCTTTATACGGGGTGACGTTATAGAGGTTGCCGGTGTGACCGGGATTGTACAGAGCATCGACCTGATGGTAACGACCCTCAGGACCTATGACAACAAGTCGATCTCGATTCCCAACGGCACGATCACAGCTTCCGTATTGGTCAATCAAACACGCGAGACAACGCGCCGCGTGGATTGCAAGTTCGGAGTCAGCTACGATGCGGATATTGCAAAGGTCAAAGACATCCTGATGACCGTCGCAGCGTCCTGCACCGATGTATTACCAAATCCGCAGCCGTTCTTCGGCATTGCGGCGCACAAGGACAGCGCAGTCGAACTTGACTTCAAAGTCTGGTGCAAGACCTCTAAATACTGGGATGTAAAGTATTATCTGGAGGAACAGGTTAAATACGCTTTTGATGAAGCAAATATCACAATACCATTTCCACAGATGGATGTTCATGTGGTGAAGTAATTTTTTAGGGAGAGAGAAAATGGGAGAAATTAAAAAATTCAAACGAGTATTGGTGGCAAACAGAGGAGAGATTGCGATTCGTGTATTCCGTGCATGCAAGGAGCTCGGGATTCGAACGGTTGCGATCTATTCCGAAGAGGACAAAAATACTTTATTCAGAACGAAAGCTGATGAAGCATACCAGATCGGTAAGGGCAAGACCCCGGTCGGCGCTTATCTGGGCATCGATGAGATCATCGCGCTGGCAAAGGCCAAGGGTGTCGATGCCATCCATCCGGGATACGGTTTCCTGGCGGAGAACGCGGAATTTGCGCAGGCATGCGCAGATGAAGGCATCGAGTTTATCGGACCGACGGCTGATATGATGAACGCGCTCG
Source organism: uncultured Eubacteriales bacterium (assembly GCA_900551415.1). GTDB lineage: Bacteria > Bacillota > Clostridia > Peptostreptococcales > Anaerovoracaceae > CAG-238. Next base: position 7,010 of record URWB01000048.1, on the reverse strand, counting down.
GTGACAAAATCCAGTCTAAGCTCGTGGCGCACTCTGTCGGCGTACCGACGGTACCGGGCGTGGAAAAAGCAATTGAAACAGAAGCAGAAGCATTGGAATTCGCGAATTCCTGCGGCTATCCGGTGATGCTCAAGGCAGCAGCCGGCGGCGGCGGACGCGGTATGAGAATCGTCAGAACAGAGGAAGAGCTGCTGCCGCAGTTCCGTTCCGCACGTTCCGAAGCAGCCAAGGCTTTTGGCATTGATGATATTTTTATTGAAAAATACCTTGAGAACCCGAAACACATCGAAGTGCAGATTCTGGGCGACAAGGCGGGCAATATCGTGCATCTTTTTGAGCGTGACTGCTCCATCCAGAGACGTCACCAGAAGGTCATCGAATTTACGCCTGCGCTTTGCCTGACCGATGCGCAGCGCGAAGCCATCTGCGCGGATGCAATCAAGATCGCAAAGGCGGTGGACTATCGCTCGGCAGGTACGGTAGAGTTCCTGCTCGACCCATCCACAGGCAAGCACTATTTCATCGAAATGAACCCGCGTATTCAGGTAGAGCATACCGTCACCGAAATGGTAACCGGTATCGATATCGTGCAGTCTCAGATTTTGATCGCGGAAGGATACGCGCTGGCGTCTGAGGAAGTTGGCATTCCAAGCCAAGATGCGATCAAGGTGACCGGGCACGCGATCCAGTGCCGTATCACGACCGAGGATCCTGCGAATGACTTCATGCCGGATACCGGAACCATCGAATCCTATCGTTCGCCGGGCGGTTTCGGCATCAGACTGGACGGCGGCAACGGCTTCCAGGGCTCGACGATCACGCCGTTCTACGATTCCCTGCTTCTGAAAGTGACTGCGTACAGCAGAAGCTTTGAAGATACCAGACGCAAGGCGATCCGCGCACTGCGTGAGACCGAGATCAAAGGCGTCAAGACGAATATCGCGTTCATGCTCAATGTGCTCAATCATCCGACCTTCGCAGCGGGAGACTGCGATACCGGATTTATCGCGAATACGCCGGATCTTTTGGACATCGCAAAAGTAGAGGATAACGAGCTGCGCGTCATTGAATTCCTCGGCAACAAATTTGTCAACGAAACCAAGGGCGCGAAGAAAAGCTACAATGTTCCGGTATTTCCGAAATTCAAGGCAAGCGAACTCAAAGATCTACAGGGCAGAGGCACCAAGCAGCTCTTCGACGAAATGGGCGCCAAGGATTTTACCCAGTGGATACGCAAGCAGCAGAGATTGTTCGTGACCGATACCACGATGCGTGACGCACAGCAGTCCTTGATGGCGACACGCGTGAGAACCGTCGACATGGAAAAGATCGCACCGGCGGTCTCCGTTTACGGCCGCAACTTTTTCTCCCTTGAGATGTGGGGCGGCGCAACCTTCGACACCGCATATCGTTTCCTCAAGGAGGACCCATGGGAGAGATTGGAGGTTCTGCGCGAGAAGTGCCCGAACATTCTGCTGCAGATGCTGCTGCGCGGCGCGAACGCAGTCGGATATAAGAATTATCCTGACAACGTGATCCGTGAGTTCGTCAAGCAGTCTGCCAAAGCGGGCATCGACGTGTTCCGTATCTTTGACTCGCTGAACTGGATCCAGGGCATGGAGGTAGCGCTCGACGAGACGCTCAACCAGGGCATGATCGCAGAGCCTTGCCTGTGCTATACCGGGGATATTCTGGACGCGTCCAAGACCAAATATACGCTGAGCTACTATGTGAGAATGGCGAAAGAGCTGGAAAAGCGCGGCGCGCACATTCTCGGCATCAAGGATATGTCCGGTCTGCTCAAGCCAACGGCAGCTTCCAAGCTGGTCGGTGCACTCAAACAGGAAATCGGCCTCCCGATCCATCTGCACACGCACGACACTTCCGGCAACGGCGTAGCGACCGTGCTGATGGCGGCGCAGGCTGGAGTCGACATCATCGATGCGGCGTTCAACTCTATGTCTGGTCTGACCTCGCAGCCTGCTCTGAACTCCATCGTGGCTTCGCTGCAGCATTCCGACCGCGATACCGGACTGGATTCCGACGGCCTGCAAAAGATTAGTGAATACTGGAGAGATGTACGTCCGGTTTACAAGGACTTTGAATCCGAATTGCAGACCGCATCCGCGGAAATTTATAAATACGAGATTCCGGGAGGCCAGTACTCCAATCTGCAGGCACAGGTGGAATCCTTCGGTCTGGGTCACAAGCTCAAGGAAGTCAAGGATATGTACAAGGCGGTCAATCAGATGCTCGGCGATATCGTCAAGGTCACACCGTCCTCCAAGGTGGTCGGCGACCTGGCGATCTTCATGGTGCAGAACGATCTGACGCCGGAAAATATCGTAGAAAAGGGCGCGAATATCGACTTCCCGGATTCCACAGTTTCCTACTTCGAGGGCATGATGGGACAGCCGGAGGGCGGTTTCCCGCAGGACATCCAAAAGGTGGTCTTAAAGGGCAAAAAGGCGATCACCTGCAGACCGGGAGAACTGCTTCCGCCTGAGGACTTTGAAGGCATTCGCAAAAAACTGCAGGAAGAGCTGGGATTAGAGGGTACGGATAGAGAGGTTATCTCTTACGCGATCTATCCGAAGGTCTTTGAGGATTACGTCAAGTCCATCCGCAAGGAGGGTTCCTTCCGCTACATGGGCTCCGATATCTTCTTCCACAGTCTGGCAGAGGGCGAGACCTGCGAGGTCAAGCTCGGCGAGGGACGCGTCTTGATCGTAAAATTACAGGAAGTCAGAGCGGTAGACAACGACGGTATGCGGGAAGCGATCTTTGAAGTCAACGGCAACCGCCGTATTATCAAGATCAAGGATAAGACGGTCACTGTCAACTCCTCCAATTCCGTACTGTATGCGGACGAAAGCAATCCGCTTGAGGTCGGCGCCAATATCCCGGGCAATATCATCAAGGTGCTCGTCAAGGAAGGCGAAAAGGTAGAGGCAAACCAGCCGATCGCAGTCATTGAAGCGATGAAGATGGAAACGAATATCCTGGCTGCCGCGGCAGGAACCGTAGAGAGAATCTACGTGTCCGAAGGACAGCAGGTGAAGGCGGGCGAAATGGTGGCGAAGCTGAAATAATGCTTTGCTTCACCTGCTCGTCGCCGGAAACTGCATCAGCGTGCTTCACCGGTTTTGGGTGAAATTACGAACTCGCGCAAGCGCTCAAACAGCGTAATTTCGCAGCCAAAACCGCGCATTCAGCACGCTGGCAGTTTCGGCGGCTTCTCACAAGGCGAAGCGACAGCATGATTTCAGCTTCGCTGCGTGGGGGAAGAGGAGCACTCTCGCAGCTGCTATTTCAGCTTCGCTGCGTGGGGGGGTATTTTCCAAAATTTAGCGTGGTTGAAATCATGCCTGTGTCGAGCAGGTGAAGTAAGGCATTGTTTCAGCTACTCTTTATGGAAAAATAAGTGCGCAGCATGGTTTCGGCTTTGCTGCGTGAAGGCTATGCAACTGTTTTCAGTTGCGCGTATGTACGTATCGTTTGTAGTTTATAACGGAGGTTCTGTTTTATGTTATATGAAAGCACAAGGGGCAGTCTGCACAAAAAGACGGGTGCGCAGGCGGTCATCCGGGGTATTGCGGAGGATAAGGGGCTTTATGTTCCCGAACAGATTCCGGCTTTGCCTTTTGCACCCGAAGCGATGATTGAAAAAATCAAAAAAGGAACGGCGGGCTATCGCGAGGTCGCGCAGGCGGTCATCGGAACCTTCTTTGATGATTTTACAGAAGAAGAAATGGGGGCTTGCATTGCGGGCGCCTATGACAAAAAGTTTACGGCGCGGGATATCGTGGAGATGAAAGAAGCCGGCGGGGCGCATTTTCTTGAGCTGTATCACGGCAAGACGGCAGCCTTCAAGGACATGGCACTTTCGATTCTGCCATATTTGATGACGACCGCGTGCAAAAAGGAGGGAGAAACCTCCAAAATCTGCATTCTGACGGCGACCTCCGGCGATACCGGCAAAGCTGCGCTGGAGGGATTTGCGGATGTGCCGGGCACAGAGATCGTCGTATTCTATCCCTGTGATGGCGTCAGCCAGGTGCAGGAGCGCCAAATGATCACGCAGGAGGGCGACAACACGCATGTTTTTGCGATTCGCGGCAATTTCGACGATGCGCAGACCGGCGTGAAGAAGATTTTCAGCGATGATGCATTTGCGGCGAAGCTTGCGGCGCGGCATGTAAAACTTTCCTCGGCAAATTCGATCAATATCGGCAGACTGGTGCCGCAGGTAGCATATTATGTCTATAGCTATCTGAAGCTGGCAGCAGACGGCGTGCTTGCGTGCGGGCAGCCGATGAACGTGGTCGTGCCGACAGGAAATTTCGGCAATATTCTGGCAGCATATTTTGCGCGTGAAATGGGTGTGCCGATCGCGAAACTGATTTGCGCGTCCAATGACAATAAGGTGCTGACCGACTTTATCCGTTCGGGCGCTTATGATATCCGCGGCGAGGTGCGCAAATTCTACTGCACAAACTCCCCGTCCATGGACATTCTGATCTCCAGCAATTTGGAGCGACTCCTGTATCTGCTCAGCGGACGTGACGGTGCACTGATTCGCGACTGGATGAACGGTCTGGATAAGGACAAGGTGTATGAGGTCAATGAAAAGGTTCGGGCGGGGCTCGGCGATTTTTACGGCGGCTATTGCACGCAGGAGGAAACACTCGCGACCATCGGCAGGATGTGGCGTGAAAATCATTACCTGATGGATACGCATACGGCGGTCGCTTATAAGGTCTATGAGGATTACCGCAAGGAGAGCGGCGATGAAACGCCGACGGTCATCGCATCGACAGCAAGCGCATACAAGTTCGCGGAGAGTGTGGCCTCGGCAATCGGCATCGGTCCTTGCACCGACGGATTCGCTTATGTGGCGGCACTTGCGAAAGAGACCGGTGTACCGGTTCCGTACGGGCTTGCGGGTTTGGATCAGAAACCGGTTCGCCACACCGGCGTAGTGGATGCGGCAGCGATGCCGGAGGCTGTGCTGGAAGCACTGAAATAGACATGAAGCAGGGGAAAAAATGTCAGTATGCCCATGAAACCTTGCCGCAGGGCTATGAGCTTTACGAAGTGATCGATCTTGGCAAGGACCCGAAACTGCAGAAACGGATTGCGCTGAGCGGGCTGGCAGTGATTGCGGCCATGATCGCGATGGCTTTGCCCGCGCATGCTTTCAAAACAGCAATTTCCATGCATCCGGTACAGATTACGGCTGCCGCGCTGGGAACACTGGTTGGTTTTGTGGTGTACCTCTTTCTGCATGAGGGCGTGCATGGAATGTGTATCAGGTGGTTCAGCGGCGTGCCGGCGGAATACGGCTTTCAACTAAAGGCAGGGATGGCTTATGCGGGGAGCAGATACTTCTTCTCCAAAAGCGCGTATATTGTCATTGCGCTGGCACCGGTTGCCGTTTGGGGAACGGTGCTTGCTATTTTGCTTCGTGATGTGCCGTCGTCTTACTGGTGGTATCTGTACGCCGTTCAGATTTTTAATGTCAGCGGCGCGATAGGGGATCTGTTTGTGACCTATCGCATTTTGACGATGCCAAAAGATGTGCTGGTTCTGGATACAGGCATGGAGATGAAATTTTTCGCGCCGACGCATTTTGCCTAAAGAGAATTGAAGCAGGAAGCCCATTGGCTTTAGACAATGGGTAGTTCGCTCGTACAGTGTAAAAACGCTGTGAAAAGCCTGAAAAAGTAAACTACAGAAAACTGTGAGAGAAAACGCGGTTTTCCTGAAAGAAAAAATGCAGCTTTGTCGAAATTTTGCTTGCAAAGCCGGTCCGGATATGCTATAGTAATATAGGTGTCGCTGAGCGGCACAAACTTGGAGGATTGACCGAGTGGCTAAGGAGCTTGATTGGAAATCAAGTAAGGTGTAACAGCCCCGTGGGTTCGAGTCCCATGTCCTCCGCCATCTAAACGGAAGTGAGCAATCACTTCCGTTTCTTCGTTTTTTGTCGGAATTTCTATGGGTACGGGCTGCGAAGCGCTTTCTTCTCTCTGAAATATCGCCCGATCCGGCGCGGGTGGTGCTCCCTTTGGCTTTTGCATCGGTATCGTCCCTCGCCTTTCGGAATTTTCGGACATTTACGAAAATTTGATATTACAAAATTGATTTTCCTTCGAATATGGAGTATAATATTTATAAAGAAATGTTCAAAAATGCCCCTTTGTCTGAAGAGCCGTATCGGAGGATGCCAATATGATCAATGTTATGATTGACGAGTTCACGCCTTGCCTAAAGGATGCAAAAACCGGAGAATTAGTGCAGACCGAGGTTATCAGAATCAAAAGAAAATCTTTTCTAAGAAAATATAACAAGAAAAATGGATGGTATGTTAACTGGGAAAGTCTGCTCGACGAAAACGAGATATATGCCCTTGTCGTGGAAGGCTCTGTGGATATTCAGGGTATGGTTGCAGTGGCAAAAGACAACGACATGAGCGCATTGTACATCGCCTGGATGTGTACAAATCCGGAAAACAATAAGCTTATAGCGGATGAAATAAAATATTATGGTGTGGGAGGTCATCTCTTCGCGATTGCTGCACAAAAATCTATCGAATACGGATTTGGTGGGTTCATGTATGGATTCGCAGCTGATAAAGAACTCCTCGAACATTATGTAAATGTATTTAATGGCGAATATATAGGTGTCCTTCACCCATATCAATTTGCCATAGACGAAGAAAGCGCTGCTAAAATAATGGAGGTGTATGATTATGAATGGACAGATGAAGAAATATAGAAAATCCCTCGAAGGGATGTCTGAGCCGATTATGCTCAGTCAAATGGAAAAAACGATGGATCTTCGCGCCCTCATGCAGTATGCCAAGAATAAGGGGGTCAAGGTCTCACAGCTTACCGAAAGCGAACGGCTTCAGCATAGCCATGTGAAAAGCCGAATCTCATTATAATGAATATCCTTCAGGGGCTATCGCGCAGCTAACTTTCTTATGTCAGCGGTCCGATAGCCTT
>URWB01000047.1 GCA_900551415.1 uncultured Eubacteriales bacterium | reverse complement strand
ACATTATCCGCATGGTACACAACGCGGATTACAGGGAGCTGCCGGAGGAATTTACTAAGCGCATCCTGCGAAGAGAGGAAAAAGTAACCACAAAGACAAGCCAAAAGGCGAAGCAGGTACAAAACCGCGAAATCAGAGAAGCAGACCTGGCGATGAAGGAAGCCCTGGGAATCAACAAGTATTCAGACAACAAATACATCAAAGAGCAGATGAACCTGGCCGTGGAAAAGATGAAAGACGGAAGTCTTACAAGAGCGGATAAGGACAGGCTCTTTAATGAGATGTTCGCGGAAGGCATCGTTGTGGATCAGGACTTCGCGCTGAGATACCAGGATCTGAAGAAGACCATACGCCAAACACAGCTGTCCGTATCGGAACGCGTCAGACGAAACATTGCGGACTTCGATGACTTCCGAAGAGCAAACATGAACAAGGTGAGAATGTCAAACACAGACGGCGCAAAAATTGACATTTTTTATGACGAGCTGCGGGCCTCTTACCCGGAGCTGTTTCCGGAGTTAAACACCGAGGAAGAAATGCTGGAGAAAATCGCAGATGTAGCAAGCAGCATCAAAGTGGCAGAGACCAGAGTATCGGCAGACGTAGAAGCGGAAGCAATTTACGCCGAAGCAAGAAAAAGATTCGACGAGGTGATGGACGAGTTAGAGAAAAAAGCAAACATCGTCAAGCAGTACGTGACAAAACGCGAAACCGATCTCACCACAGACGAGATGCTGGAATTTGCCGGAGAGCTAGGCAAAATGAAACGAAATGCCGACAAAGTGAAGAGCAAGATCCTCTTAAGCGATGCAGATCAAGACTTTAAAAACATGCTCTTAAAAGGGAGAATGACGCCGGACCAAGTGCGAAGGGCAAGCCTGAACAGCCAAAACATCTTTGAAGTCTATGCTGCCGAAAAACCGGTTTATGAGATGAAAAAGGCCATTAGAAAATACGGGCAGGAAACCAAAGACGCGTATAAAAAGATTGCAGACGATATGCTCGCATCTTCCGACAAATGGAACGACAAAATCGGACTCTTGTATGCCAGAGAAACGCCGGAGCGAAACTTCGTGGACATTGCCGGAAAAGAAACAGGCGAGCGGATTAACAAAGAATACTTTGAGCAGATCCATGAGCATGGAGCTGCTGCAACGAAAATGAAAACCGCGCTTAGAGGAGAAGTACGAAAGCTGAACATATCGACAAAGAAAACCTTTGACACAAGATATCTTTCGGTGGACGCGCCGGGACTTTCCGAGAAGATCGCCGAGGCGCGCGCGGCAGGAAAAAAGTTCAAGATTTCAGAAGCAGAGATCGTGCAGCTGTACGGAGAAAAACTCATCGAAAAAGAGGCAATCGAGGAACTCGGCGCGGACTTTGGAAAAATCCAAAACGCGGTCGACACTATGCGAAAACTCTACAATCAGCTTTTAGAAGCGGCAAACAACGTGCTTTTAAGACACGGCTACGAGCCGATCGAGTTCCGAAAAGACTACTTCCCACACTTCACGGAAGAAAAGCCGGACGGAATCCTGGCTAAGGCGGCAAGCGCGCTGGGAATCAACATCAAAAAAGACGAGCTGCCGACGGACATCAACGGACTTACCCACACCTTCCGGCCGGGAAAGAAGTGGTTCGGGCACGCGCTGCAGCGAACCGCAGAGGTTACCGAATACGATGCGATCAAAGGATTCGACATCTATCTGGAAGGAATCTCGGATGTGATTCATCACACGGAGGATATCCAGAAGCTGCGCGCGCTGGTAAGCGAGCTGCGGTACAAGTATTCCAGCAACGGAATCAAAGAGCGTGTACGCGATGTGAGAGCCAACGCAGATCTTGATGATGTGATAAAAGAGATCACCATAAACGGAATTTATGACACCGGAAACACAAAACTTGGAAGTCTTGCAACGTGGTTAACCAATTATACAGACCAGCTCGCAGGAAAGAAGTCACAGTTTGACAGAGTCTTCGAACAGAGCCTTGGAAGAACGCTGTATAACACAAGCAAGGCGATTGAAAATCGTGTGGCGGCAAACATGGTTGCTTTAAACCCTGCATCTTGGCTGACAAACTTCATCCCGCTGGTGCAGGCGGGGGAACTTTCCCCAAAATATATCCTGCAGGGTATGGCGGAAACCGTACAGAACGGCTTTCGAAAAGCAGACAACATCGCAGACATGTCTTCATTCCTCACAAACCGAAAAGGAAGCGATGTACTGTGGAAATCCGGCATGGAAAAAGCGCAGGACGTTCTGACAAAACCGATGGAGCTGATTGACAGATTTACCTCACAGGCACTTGTGCGGGCAAAATACGCCGAGCAAATTGCAAAAGGTGTAAATCCGGAAGATGCAATCAAAACCGCGGACCGCTTCGCCGCCGACATCATCGCTGCTCGCTCCAAAGGCGCGCTGCCAACGATATTTAACTCCAAGAATCCGGTTTCGAAGATCCTCACGATGTACCAGGTCGAAGTCAACAACCAGTGGTCACATCTTTTAAAGGACATCCCAAGAAGCAAAGAGAACGTGGCAAAAGTAGCGTTGGCGTTCACAAACTATGCGATCGGCGCGTACATCTTCAATGACGTGTATGAGTTCTTTGTCGGAAGACGCCCGGCCCTGGATCCAATCAGCTGGGTAAATGACTTTGTTGGAGACACGACCGGAAAGAAGGTTCCTAATTTCGCGGAAGCGCTTTGGAATGCCGCAATGAAAGACGAGGACATCAATCTGAAAGAGGTCGAGATCAAGAAGGGCGGCGCTGCCATCACAGCGGCCGGAGAAAACATCGCCGAGGACATTCCGTTTGTCGGTGGTATCCTGGGCGGCGGCCGTGTGCCGATCTCATCCGCGCTGCCGAGTGTACCAAAAATCGCGACCAACCTCGGAAACCTCCTCTCCGGAGATGTAGACCCAAAGAAAGCGTGGTCGGAAATCGGAAAAGAAGCCGCAAAACCTGCCTTTTATATCGCACCGCCGATCGGCGGAGGCCAGATCAAAAAAGTCATCGAGTCCGGCATCGCGCTCAAAAAGGGCGGATCTTACGGACTGGATAATGACGGGCAGGAAAAACTCCGCTTCGCAGTTGATCCTGACGCGGGAAGCATCATAAAAGGACTGTTATTCGGCCAGTACGCGATCGGAAACGCCGATGACTATGTGGAAAGCGGATTTAAAATGCTTTCTGCGAAGAAGAGCAAAGCTTATCAGGCGTTGGTTACCGCAGGCATGAAAAACACCGAGGCGGAAAAGTTTGTTCGCTCGCTTCCGGGCAATACCAGCCAAATGCGAACGGCGATTCTGAATTCCAACCTGACGACAAAGCAGAAGCAGGCGGTCGGAAACGCTCTTGACGAGAAGCAGATCGACTACAGCAGCAAAGAAAGCTACGCGGATTCATTCATGAAGGAGACCCAAAAAGAAGCGCTCGCAAAAATCAAGAAAAGCGGCATAAGTGATGCGGACGCAAGGAAGATCTACGAGCTAACAAAAGGAAACATGGCGGACACAAAAAAAGTCAACGCGCTTTTGGAGGCAGGATACCGCGAAGAAGTAATGAAACGGCTGGGGATAAAACATAAGTCTATAGAAAGGGGGAAAGCGCTTTATGCAGCCGGAATCGACAACGACATTTACACCTATACCAGAAAACGTGCTGATGCGAACAAAAACGGCAGTTTAAGCAAAAAAGAAGTGAAAGCATATTTGGATAAAACCGCTTACACAAGAAAAGAAAAGTTTGCCTTAATGAAAGCAATCACCGGATGTAAAGACAAAAACAACCCATACAGGTAGGAGAAATCCTACCTGTTTTTTATGGAAAGGAGAAAACTATGGAACAAATCGGAGCCATCACCGCCGGAATCATTGGCCTTGCGGCGCTGCTCGGCGCGCTGGCTGCCATCGGAAAGTACGTACGAAAGATTGCGAAATGGATCGACGAACAGGAAGAGCAGGAGAAAGATATCAAAAAGCTCAAAGAGGAACAATGCCTGATCGTCTACGGCACGCTCGCTTGTCTAAAAGGACTCAAAGAACAAGGCTGTAACGGGCCGGTCACAGACGCGATCAAAAAATTGGAAAAGCACATCAATGTGGAAGCGCACAAATGAAGGGAGGTGAGAACATGAAAAGCGCAAAAGAGATTATCAGAAAAGCACTGTCCTATGAAGGCATGACGGAAGACAAAAAAGGAAACATCGTCTTCAACACCGACTACTATGGCGGCAAAGTCAACCGTCACATTCCGTGGTGCTGCACATTCGTCTGGGACATCTTCCGTATGGAAGGAGCGGGAAAGCTATTTTTTAACGGCAAGAAGACCGCCTACGTCCCTGCAGTGGAAGTCTACGCCAAAAAGATGAAGAAAACAGTTCCGCGGGACAAAGGAACGCTTGGCGACATCGCAATCTTCGACTTTACCGGCTGGGGTGCGCAGCACATCGGGTTCATTGTCTACCGGAGAATCGATGGGAAGTATGTGACGGTTGAGGGAAACACGTCGCCTGCGTCAGTCGGCAGCCAGTCGGACGGCAGGTGCGTTGCGGTCAAGATCCGAACCGTGTCGCAGATTCGCTGCATCTACCGGCCGGACTACAAAAAGATAAGGGACGTGCAAATCGAGTACAGCAAGAAGGCGATTTATCATCTGCTTAAGCCAAGAACCTTGCGGACAAAACCGTCAACCGAATCCGCAAAAATCGGGGTTCTTCCGGCGGGCACAAAAGTAAAATGCATGCAGGTAAAGACCATCGGAAAGAACGTTTGGATCCGCGTTGAGAAGGGCTGGATTGCGGCGTACTACAACGGAAATACGAATGTGGGGTGATTGCATGAAATTCGGAAAAAGACTGCGAGGCGTCAGAATAGACACCTTCACAAAGGTATGGGTAGATCGGTTTTCGTGGATATCCTGCATTTGGATTACCATCTTAATCATCGCCCCGCTCTTTGGCGCGCCGGCACAGGAAAAACTCGGCGTCGCGATCATCACCGGTGTAGTCGGTGTGATTATCTTATATCTTGTGAAGTCCTACTTCGGAAAGCGAAATGAAGAGGACATCAAACTGAAAAAAATCTTAAACGGCATTGAAACACTCGATGAAGAGGAAGGAGAATAGAAATGGAACACATTACACTCATGATTACGATTCTGCTGCTGATTATGGCATCCGTCGCAACGATTTTATTCGCGACACCGATGAGAAACCTTCTCAAAAAGAAGGCAACGAAAGAAGAGTATGATACGCTTCTTGCGCTCGCGGAAATTTCCGTACGCTGGGCGAAGCAATGGATGCAGACCGCGCCCGGCGAGGAAAAGAAGCAGGAAGTCTATGCATACTTGCTTGCGCGCTGCAAGGCGTTAGGACTTGAATTTACGGCAGAAGACATCGACAAAGCCATCGAAGCGTCCTATGAGGCGATCAAAAAAGAAAAGGAATGATTAACCACGCCGGGCACTGGACTACAACAGCCCTGCGGATAACTGCAAAACAGAATAAAAAATGAAAAAACCTCTTGACTTTTGTCGCTACAAAATATATTATGTTTGTAGCGACAAAGAAAGAGAGGTGATTATATGTCGCCGCTGAAAAAAGGCTCAAAACTAACTGATAATCCAAAAGATACGATGTTAAGAGTACGGTTGGACAAAGAAACTGTTGAACAACTGGAAGCAGTATCAGAAAGACTTACTATTAGCAAGTCGGAAGTAGTCAGAAACGGAATAAAAATTCAGTATGAGCAGACAAAAAAATAAGATAGAGCGTCACTCCGACCAAAGACTGAACGCTCTATCGACCACCAAGAAGTTCCCTTCCGGTAAATCTATCATATCAGAATGGAGAACTTCTTTCAAGCAAAAAATGAAAGGAGTTTTTTAATATGCAAAGAAAATATAAATTTATCGAAAATCCAATGATAAACGCGGTTTACGCAAAAGAGTTAGATTTGCTTATTACGAACACGAACCCGGAGAGCCGATCCGGCGTAATTCTTTATTATCCGACGCGGCCGGCAAGAGAATATGTGTAGTTCGCAAATATGTTCGTTTTGTTCGGTGCAGTTATGATAAAGTAATACTACAGCATGAAAGGAGAGAGAAATGAACGAATTAAAGATTTTTGAAAATACAGAGTTTGGGAAAGTCAGAGCAACGGAGATCGACGGAGAAGCATGGCTTGTCGGTAAAGATGTAGCAGAGATTCTTGGATACAGCAATGCGAGAGATGCTATCGGCAAGCATGTTGATGACGAAGACAAGGGAGTAGCAAAATGCGACACCCTTGGTGGCGGCCAAAATTTAACAGTAATCAACGAATCAGGCCTGTACAGCCTGATCATATCCAGCAAGCTGCCGCAGGCGAAGAAATTCAAACGCTGGGTCACAGCAGACGTCCTGCCATCCATCCGTAAACACGGCGCGTACATGACGCCGCAGAAGATCGAGGAAGTTCTCCTGAATCCCGACACCATCATCAAACTGGCAACCGATCTCAAAGCAGAGCGAGAAGAACGCATGAAACTCCAAAGGGAAACAGAGGAGCTGAAGCCAAAAGCTCTTTTCGCGGATGCGGTCAGCGCCTCCAAGACATCAATCCTGATTGGAGACCTCGCCAAGCTCATCAAGCAGAATGGTCACGACATCGGACAGAGAAGACTCTTCCAGTGGATGCGCGACAAAGGTTATCTGATCAAGCAGCAGGGCGCAAGCTGGAACATGCCAACTCAAAAGAGTATGGAGATGGGGCTGTTCGAGATTAAAGAAACGACCATCACCCACTCCGACGGGCACATCAGCATCAGCAAGACTGTAAAAGTGTCCGGTAAAGGACAGGTATACTTTGTGAACAAGTTCATAGCAAGCTAACACTACGCCGGGCAGAAATGCCCGGTTTTTTGTTTTTGTGCCAGCAAATTGTGGGTATAATATTATATAAAGATGAGTAAATAAGAGATGCAGCTACTTGCAATAGGTAGTAGGTGCATGATATAATTATAAAAAAATAACGCAAAATTGACCTAAATTAGGGTTAAATTGAATGGAGGTTGGAGAAATGGCATATAGTGCATATGAAATTGCTAAATATGTGGTAACGAAGTGTACCGAAGATAATTCTCCGATTAGCAATCTGCAATTACAGAAGATTTTGTATTTTTTGCAAATTGAATTTTTGAGAAATAGGGGAGAACAATTGTTTGTTGACGATTTTGAAGCGTGGCAGTTTGGTCCTGTTGTGCCTGACGTGTACTATAAGTTTTGTGGCTTTGGTGCGATGAAGATTCATATGAACTATGATACTGACATTGAAGAACAGGTGAAACTATTTATTAACCCAATTATAGCGGAAAAGAGAAAATTAAATCCTTGGGATCTTGTGGATGATACACATCAAGAGGGAAAAGCATGGAGCGAAATCTATCGTGACGGTGCGGGAAACCATAATATAATTCCAAAAGATTTAATTAGATTGAAGGGATAAGAGGCTATGCGCAATCTTAACGAAGCAGAAAAGCGGGAAGAATTAAGAAAATGCTTACTTGACCTGAGCAAATCGCAAGAGTGCCTTAAAGAAAAGAAACACCGAAGCGACTGTTTCTTACGCTTAGAATCAATTTATTGCGAGTCAAACGACAAGAAATTTAGACATTTTTATTCCGATATATTTGCAATTGTATCAATGATAGATTCTGAAGATTTTCCAGGAAGCATTGATATTTTGGCACAAAATCTTCAGGTTATCAAGGACGGATATGCTCCGATGAATTTGGACGAAAATGGGAAGACTATAGATATTAGTAATGAGATTCTAAAGCTGTATGACCATGTGAATCTTGATGTAGCCAGACTGAGTTATGTAAATAAAGTTCTTTCACAAAGCAAGAGTGATATAAATGCGCTGACGATAAAAAGCGAGAAATTGGGCAAAACTGTCGAGCGAGTTCAAGAGGAAAATGAAAACCTAAGCAAAAATCATGAAGAAATAGCGTCGCAGATTGAAAGAGCAAAACAGACTGAAAAGAATTACATAACGATTTTGGGAATCTTTGCATCTATTGTCTTGGCTTTTACAGGCGGACTTGCATTCTCTACATCGGTATTAGAAAACATAAATACAGTAAGCCCCTATCGATTAGCATTCATCGTAGAAGGTCTGGCAGCTATATTTATAAATGTAATATACATTTTGGTTTGGTTCATCCAAAAAATACATGACGGCGGAAAACCGGAATATCCGTCATTTATGAAAGTGCTCAATCTAATTCTTATAGGTGCTATCGTAATAACCGCCATTTGCTGGTGGACTGGTGTCGCAGAAATGGTTGAAACGAAAAATCAGTTGAAATTCTGCAAGTAAAAACAGTTAAAATGAAAATTTCTATCCCCAGAATTACTGGGGATTTTTTATTATCTGCGTTTGGAGTCCGGACCACCATATTGACTTACGATAAATTTTGCGAGCGCGGGATTTGGATTTTTGATCTTAATCGGGTATTCTAATCTTTTTTCATAATTCCACATACTATGCTTCCACCTCCCATGGCCAAGGGCCCTGCGTCCAGCTCCAGCCGCCTGTCGTGTTTACGCCGTTCAGCGTCAGCGGACCGTACATCGATTCATACTCCTTGCGATATTTTAGATACCATTCCTGATTTTCCCTGTAGAAATCGAGAGCCAGCGCGTTTTGCGGATGCGTATCCAAAAAGAGCGCCGTATCGTACAGAACGAAGCCGAGAGATTGGATTTTATTAAAAAGTTCCTGTCGATTCACTGGCGGTGCCCTCCTTTCGCGCGTTCGGTCAAGATTGTTTTTCCTTCAAAAGGAAGATCCAGCTCCGGGAAAATCGTTCCTCTTGACAGAGAAACAGAGTCAGAGTAGGTGCTCTTCCACTGCTGCATCGGTGTATAGGTCATCGCAAGCGGCAGGCTGCCGAGATACAGGGTATCGAAGGCAGGAAGATCCGTTGGCTGTCCGGCCGGTGGATTTGGTCTTTGAGGCGGGTTGGAGCCGGTATTGCTCCCGGAAGTGCCGCCTCCTGTGTGATTGCTGCCGTTTCCGGAACTGTTTCCGCCGTTTCCCGGCGGCATTGCCGGCGGACGGCCGGGCGGCAGGACGCTGCCCGCGCAGCCGCCGCCAAGGGTGATCGGCATGCCGATATAAGGTTCTGTCATCAAAATAAAAACCCCTTTCTGCTAAACAAAGTATACGGTAATATATGCGAAATTCTCAAAATTTGTGATTTTGCTTGCAATTTTACGATGGGAAGATTATGATAGAAAAAGATAAAGAAATGAAAAACATTTTTGCGAAAAACACAAAGATTAGCAGAAATTTAGCAATTATAGGGTATATGATATGAACAGGAGGAAAATCCTTGCTATGAAGAAAAAGTTTCAGGCTGTGAAGCAAAAAAACAACGGCAAAAAGAAAACCATCCTGACGCGCGCGGAACTGGTGCGCGTACACCGAAAGGACACTCTGTTTTCCATTGCCGTCTTTACGGTCACGACAATCGGATGTTTTTTCTTTAATCGCATGGCCTCTGACCCGACGCTGAACATCGCGATGCTCTATACGCTCGGCGTGTTCATCATTGCCCGCTATACGGAAGGTTATCTCTATGGCGTGCTGTTCGCGGTGACCAGCGTTTTGAGCGTCAATTTTTTCTTTACCTATCCGTTTCGGAATTTTAACTTTTCCCTGAAGGGCTATCAGGTTACGTTTTTGGGCATGCTGCTGATCGGCATTGTGACCTCCGTCATGAGCACCAGTATGAAAGAGCAGCAGAGGCAGCTGGCGGATCAGGAAAAGGCACTCATGGAAGCGCAAAAGGAAAAAATGCGTGTAAACCTTCTCCGCGCAGTTTCGCATGATCTGCGCACGCCGCTGACCGGAATCATCGGCAGCAGCACTTCCTATTTGGAGATGGGGGACAAGCTGTCCGAACCGGAAAAAAGGGAGTTGGTCGAAGCAATCGAAAATGACGCCAATTGGCTTTTGAATATGGTCGAAAATCTTCTGTCCATCACTCGTATTGACAATGAAACCGCGAAGGTAACGAAATCTTTGGAAGCGGTGGATGAGGTAGCTTCGGCCGCGGTCATCCGTTTTCGAAAACGTTTTCCGAATGCTGTTGTACGCGTCAAGGTCCCGGACGAGCTGGTCATGGTCATGATGGACGCGATGCTGATTCAGCAGGTTATTCTCAACATCCTGCAGAACGCGCAGCTGCACGCCAAGAGCACGAAGCCGCTGGAACTCACCATCGATGAAGACGAGGATTATGTCTATTTTCATATTCGCGATTACGGTGTCGGCATTGACGAAACCCGCATTGCCACCATTTTTGACGGAGACAGCTATCACGAAACAACAGGCGAGACCGACGGATACAAGGGAATGGGTATCGGTTTGTCAATCTGCAAAACCATTATAACCGCGCATGACGGAACGATTATTGCAAAAAATCACTCGGAAGGCGTAGAATTCTGTTTTTCACTGCCAAAAGAGAAGGAGGACGAAAAAGATGTATCAGAAGATATCAGTACTGATTATTGAGGATGAAAAAAGTATCTGCGATTTTATCGGAAAAACACTGGATTCCCACGAATACAAGGTGACGGCAGCCAATAACGGTAAGGATGGACTGGCGCTGATTACTTCTTCGCTGCCGGATTTGGTGCTGCTGGATCTGGGACTGCCGGATATGGATGGCATGGATATTATCCGCAAGACGCGTGAGTGGTCGAGCCTGCCAATCATCGTGATTTCGGCGAGAACCCAGGAAAAGGAGAAAGTACAGGCGCTCGACGCGGGCGCGGACGATTACATAACCAAACCGTTTGGTACTTTTGAGTTGCTCGCGCGGATCCGCACCGCGATCCGCCACAATAATAAGCTCAGCGATGACTCGCAGAACGCGAACCGTCCGTACGCCGCGGACGGCCTGACCATAGATTTTGAACGGCGCCTGGTGACCCTGCACGGAAAGGAAATCCATCTGACCCGGGTGGAGTACAAGATTGTTTCTCTGCTGGCCAAGAATTCCGGCAAGGTTATGACCTATGACACACTGATTGACCAGGTCTGGGGGCCTTATGCTGATGATAACAACCGGATTCTGCGCGTCAATATGGCGAATATTCGCCGTAAGATCGAAGAAAACCCGGGCGAACCGAAGTATATTTTTACAGAGCTGGGTGTTGGCTACCGGATGCTTGAGGATGGCAACTAAAGTGCCGAAACGCGCGCCGCATGCGCGCAAAACAAAATTGCTATTTGCTGCCGGCTGTGCTATGATAAACCATATCACATCCGGTTTTTTTCATGCCGGAAAGGAGACAAACAGCTATGAAAGACCAAAAAAAGGAAAGAACCCAAACTCTTTGTGATGAGACAAGACCCTATGGACTTCTCGGCAAAACATTGAAGCACAGCTTCAGTCCGCGGCTGCACGCGTCCATCGGCGCGGCGCTCGGAGAGCCATATCCGTATGTTCTGTTTGAGAAACAGCCGGAGGAACTGGCTTCATTCCTGCAGGGCGACAGTTGGGCAGGACTGAATGTGACAATCCCCTATAAGGAGGCGGTAATCCCATACTGTGACGTACTGTCCGACGAGGCGAGCGAGATTGGCGCGGTCAACACCATTGTACGGGACGGTGAGCGGCTGATTGGGCACAACACCGATTATGCGGGCTTTCGCGCTCTGCTGCGTGAAAACGGCGTGGCAGTGCGCGGTGCTAACTGTCTGGTCCTTGGCAGCGGCGGCGCCTCTAAGACTGTACAGCGTGTTCTGCGGGATCTGGGCGCGGCGAAGGTGACTGTCGTCAGCCGCGGCGGCGCGGTTAATTATGAAAACGTTTTAAGGCAGCAGGATGCACAGATTCTTGTCAACACGACGCCGGTCGGCATGTATCCGAACAACGGGCAGGCACCGCTTTATCCCGGCAGCTTTGTCAACCTCAAATGGGTCATCGATGCCATCTACAACCCGCTGCGCACGAATCTGCTGTGTCAGGCAAACAAGGCCGGAATGGAAACGGTCGGCGGTCTGGGCATGCTCATCGGACAGGGAATCGCAGCGGCAGAGCTGTTTTTGGGGCGGGCGATCCCGCAGACGATTGGCGCGAAGATCGAAAAAGATATGCTTCTGGAAAAGGAAAACATCGTGCTCATCGGTATGCCGGGTGTCGGCAAGACAACGGTGGGAATGGAGATCGCAGCACAGATGGGACGGGAATTCTATGATTTGGACCAGATGATCGTCTATGATGACGGCAGGGAGATTCCGCAGATTTTTGCTGAGGATGGGGAAGAATATTTCCGCCAGCTGGAGCAAAAAATCGTCCTCAGTCTTGCCAATGTTACAGGTGCGGTCATTGCCTGCGGCGGTGGCGTGGTCACGCGAGAGGAAAATTATTATGCGCTGGCGGAAAACGGCCGCTTGATATTCTTGAATCGTGATTTAACGATGCTCCCGACGGACGGCAGGCCGATCAGTCAGGCAGTGCCGCTCGCAAGGCTTTATCGGATGCGCCTCCCACTGTACCGGAGCTGGTGTGATGCCGAGCTTACGATCACCGGCATGCAGCCGGATGAAGCCGCGCGTCATATTATAGATATGCTGTAGGCGGCGAAAGCGTGCGCCGCATCAAAACATCATATATGGCGTCTGCGCACCGTAGAGCCATGTCGCACAAGGCGAAAAAGTACAGAACGCCTGCGCACCGCAGAGTGCCGCTCGTTAGGTCCTCGCCCTGTGTGATTGCACCAAGTCGCTCACCGTACTTTGGACATTTTGCAAAAGCGCTGCAAAATGTCAGCAAAGTACGCTGCTCGCTCGTTTGGGCAATCATGGACAGTTCTGCGGAAACACTCACGGCACCTGCGGTGCGCAGGCGCTTTTTGCAAGTTTGCGGCGAGAGCGCAGCGCACAGGTATTTTCGCATTTACGCGCCTATCTGCCGCCGTTCGTAAACGGAGTGCCCGGAAATACCGGGTCATTGAAATAGACGTACACATATTTGACGCTGTACAGATCGACGATGGCGATATTGCCGTTGCTGATGTCCTGCAGGAGCAGATAATTGTTGCCGACACCGACGAGGAAACCGTAGCGATCCTGTATGCCGTTGGAACCGATCAGCTGCTCGACGCGCATGGCGCGGCCGATCTGTGTGCGCAGGAAGCCGTTCATGTACTGCGCAGAATCATAGTCGATGCTCTGTTCGTATTCCGGCGGCACCAGCGGATTGCTCGGCACACCGAAGCGCGGGCTCTGCTGCCCGGTATGCGCAAGGGGGTTGACATAATCGGTCATGTGCTGGAAAATCAGCGGGATCGATGCCGTGTTCGACGGGAACGTCCGATTCTGGTCTATGTAGCCAGGGGCGGTCTGCGCAGTCTGCGGCGCGATTGTTTGCGGCGCGGCGGCTGCGGGTACGGCTTTGCCCTCTGTCGGAGCCGCGGCAGATACAGTCCTGGCAGACTGCGGCGCGTTCGTTTGGATCGCCGCAGTCTGCGCGGCGGGGTCGGGCATAGCGGCCGGTGCGCTCTGCGCTTCGGCGGCTGCGGGGACTGCGTTTACAGGTGCTGCTTCCGGTGCGGGTGCGCCTGTCTCGACAGCGCCCTGTGGGGTAAGCATTGTCTCGACGGCGATTTGCGGGGCGACCGCGGCCTCTGCGGAGACAGAAACTGCGGGCTCCGGATTTTCCTCCGTCATAGAGACCGGCTGATCTTCCAGCTCGATTTTATCTCCGATCTGTACCTGACCTCTGCGGATCATCTTTGGTGTGATGACATTGCTGCATGGTGCCATAAAAACCCTCCTGTTTTAAGTATCTGCGTATCGTTCTGTCGGTATGTAAAAGCAATGATTGCCGACGCGGTTGTGGATCACGCCGACCTTGCTCGGGAAGTAGGTGGGGCAGCTGTCGCTGTAGGGATTGAAAAAGAACAGCGATTCGTCAACGCCTGCCAGCCTGCCGCCGTCCAGCGCCCAGTCCACGATATCGTAATGCTCCTGTGTAGGGGTCATGTTGTAGACGTTCTGCGCGTTGTAGCGGCCGCCGACCGTTTCCCGCATGCACACGAACTGCCCGGGCTGTGTGATGATCGCCCGCACATCGCCGCCGTTGTTGACACGCGCAAACTCGCCGACGGTCGTCGTGGCGCGATTCATGATGACTGTGGCGACCGCCTGCATACCTGCGGTGCCCTCGCCGCCTGCCTCACATTGTATCAATCTTGCAAATAATTCTCTGGTATCCAGTGCCATATCCATCTCCCATCTGCTTATAGACTCAACTTATTGTATGCATACGGCGCGAAAAATGTGTGGGAAAGTTCCCCGATTAAGCGAAAACTGAAAATCACGCGATAAATATGAGACAAATATGCAGAAAACCCTTGATTTTGCGAATTTTGTGTGGTACGATAGATGTACACGATTCCATAAAGGTAAGACTAGAAGAGTGGGTGACGGCCCACTCTTTCAACTTTGTTTGGGGCAAAACGCGAAGAACAGCCGAGGCCGAACGGAATCTGACAACGCAGAAAGGAAACCGTATGGCAAAGAAAAAAATTACAGAGCTCATCGAGGAACTCACCACTGATTTTTTGGAAGAGAACGGATTGGAGCTTTACAACAGCGAGTTCGTAAAGGAAGGAAAGGATTGGTTCCTGCGCGTCTATATCGACAAGCTGCCGGCGGAACAAACCGCGTCCAAAGCAGCCGAAGACGGGAATGCGGACGGCGCGCCGGAGCAGGAAGCGGCAGAAGCGACAGGCGGGGACTGTAAATCCGCTGATACGGAGACAGCCGCAAAGACGCAGTATGTATCTACCGATGATTGCGAGAAGGTCAGCCGCTTTCTCAGCGCGGAGCTTGACCGCATTGATCCGATCGAGCAGAACTATTATCTGGAGGTATCCTCGCCGGGTATGGACAGAGTTCTGCTGCGCGAAAAAGATTTTAAACGTTTTGCGGGCGAGCAGGTTGACATAAGTTTATACAAGGCAGCATCCGGCAGGAAGACTTACGAGGGGAAACTGGTCGGCCTTGTGGACGGACAGATCGTGATCATACAGGAGAACGGCACTGAAATTGCATTTCCGAAAGAGCAGGTGGCCAAAACGAAGCTTGCTGTCATATTCTAAGGAGGTTAGAAAGAAATGAACAAGGAATTTATACAGGCAATCGAGGATCTGGAAAAAGAGCGTCATATTCCCAAGGACGTTCTGATCGAAGCCATCGAGTCCGCCTTAGTGTCTGCATACAAAAAGAATTACGGCACATCCCAGAATGTGCGCGTCGATATCAATGAGGAAACCGGAGATATCAACGTATATATGCGCATGGACATCGTCGATGAGGTAGAGGACGAATTTACACAAATCTCCTTAGACGAGGCCAGGGATATCGACTATCGCTATGAAGTCGGTGACGTGGTGGAATATCAGGTCACGCCGAGAGACTTCGGCCGTATCGCGGCACAGACCGCCAAGCAGGTCGTCGTACAGCGGATCCGCGAGGCGGAGCGCGGCATGATCTTTGACGATTACATTACCCGTCAGGGCGAGATCGTGACCGGAACGGTGCAGCGCATCAGCAACGAAACGCTGTTCATCAATATCGGCAGAACCGAAGGCATCCTCTCCGCGAACGAACAGGTGCCGGGAGAACACTACAAAGCGTAATGTCGGCGGGGCAGTATCTCCACCACGTAAAGCCTTGCTTCGGGTTGTTTTTTCCGG
>URWB01000046.1 GCA_900551415.1 uncultured Eubacteriales bacterium | reverse complement strand
TCCAGAAACCGTTCCGGCGTCATGGCGGTGGAAAAGCCGGGGAAGGATTCGAGCTTGTCGATCGTTCCGCCGGTATGTCCGAGACCGCGCCCGGACATCTTCGCCATCTTTCCGCCGCACGCCGCCACCATCGGGCAAAGCACGAGAGACGTCTTGTCGCCGACGCCGCCGGTCGAGTGCTTGTCCGCCGTATGCTCGCCGAGCGGCGAGAGATCGACCACGTCGCCGGAATGCTCCATCTCTATGGTGAGCTGCGCCGTTTCCTCCGGCGTCATGCCGCGGAAATAGATCGCCATGAGCAGCGCGGACATCTGGTAATCGGGGATACTCCCCGCCGTGTAGCCCTGTACGATGAAATGCAGCTCGTCCTGCGTGAGCGTCTGTCCCTGCTTTTTCTTTTCTATCAGGTCGGTCATATGCATAATACAACACCTCTTTGCCATGATTTTATCACATTCCGCATCCGGAAACAAGGACTTCCCGCATTGCCGAAAAAAGACAGAAATCGGATTTTTTCTATTGACATTTCCGGCAGCGGATGCTATTATAGGCAAGCTGACAGTATGCGCGAGTGGTGGAATTGGTAGACTCGCTAGATTCAGGTTCTAGTGTCCACTCCGGACGTGGGGGTTCAAGTCCCCCCTCGCGCACCAAAACCCCGAAGCCTCAACGGTTTCGGGGTTTTTATTATGCCTTTTTCGGTGCGATTTGCTCTAGATTTTGTCTACCCTACAGTATCCAGATTTTTTAGGGAGAAAAAATCTATTATGGGGCATCGCACAAGTATTAAAAATCCGAGGCTTACGAAGCGTCTTCCGCTGGAGGAAGCCGAGACCGTTTTCCTCAATCATTGCCGGATCAAAAATCTCAGCCCGCGGACAATTCAGTATTATCAGGAAGACCTCGAATATTTCTTTGCCCATCTGGAGGGCATCCGGTATGCGGACGAGATCACCCGCGAAGTATTTGAAGATTTCCTCATCAAGCAAGTTGACGCCGGGAAGAAGACTACCTCTCTCAATACCCGTATCCGCGGTCTGCGCGTTCTGTGGCTGCGGTTTTGGAAGATTTCGTTCTTCCCATGCTTTCACGCGGCGTTCTCTTTGCGGATACGGGGCATAGCTCGGATAAGCTTGTCCGCCGTATGCTCCGGCAGTGCCGCTTTGTCTTGCCTGTCCGCGGTATGCTCTCGCCGCGCCGCCGGATCCCTGCTGCATGCCGGACTGTACCGCGTGGTTTAAGTCCGCGTAATCCGCGGTATAAGCTCTTTTGGGTAAAGCCATGCCTGTTCCTTTCCGCTGGCAGCTCCGGTCGAATTACGCGGGCTGCTGCCTGCTATTGCTTTTTGTCTTTTTGCCGTGTGTGCGTGCCACGAAGTGAAACTTTGGTGTCGTGACGATCACGCGTAAATGCCCTGCGTGCGCCGCCGCGCTTTCGCGCATGGTTTCCGCTCGCCTTCTGCGAAAGAGAACGAACGGTTTACCTTGCGGTCTGCCGGGGTTTCCTTCCTTTTTTTGCTCGTATTTTTGCTCGTACTCCGTAAAAGAACCCCGTTTTATCTTGCGGCCTGCCCTAGCTTTTCGCAAATCCGCAGTTTCGCGCTGCGGGCGCGTGGGTTTCGTTCGATTTCCTCCGGAGTCGGCAGAATCGGTTTCCCTGATTTTTTACTGATGTCCGGTTTCTTACCGCAGACACAGACCGGAAACTCCTTTGGACAGGTACATGGATGGACACGTCGGGCGATAATTTCCTTGACGATGCGGTCCTCCAGCGAGTGGAAGGTGATGACGCAAAGCCTGCCGCCCGGCGCCAGGACATCACAAAAGGCATCTATTGCTTTTTCGAGCTGTCCGAGTTCATCGTTGACTTCAATCCGAATTGCCTGAAACGTCCGTTTCGCCGGGTGCGGTCCGTCACGTCTGGCGGATGCCGGAATCGCGGCCTTGATGATATCGACCAGCTCGGTCGTGGTTTCAATCGGCTTGTCCTTTCTCGCCTTGACGATAAAGTCAGCGATGCGCGACGCCCAGCGTTCCTCGCCGTAGCGTGTGATGATATCGCGCAGTCCCTCCGCGTCATACGAATTGACAACGTCGTAGGCGGTAAAGCCGTCGCTTTGATTCATGCGCATATCCAGCGGCGCCTCCTGCATGTAGGAAAATCCGCGTTCCGGATTATCCAGCTGAAAAGAGGATACTCCCAAATCCAGCAGCGCGCCGTCGATCTTCTCTATATTCAGGTCCTCAAGGACCTCTTTAATCTGCGCGTAATTGCTTTGTACAAAGATTTTATGACAAGGATAGTCTCGCAGTCTTGCCTCGGCTGCCCGCAAAGCGTCTGTGTCCCGATCAATGCCGATCAGCGTACCCTCCGCACTTAAACGCGCACAAATTCCGCTGCTGTGACCGCCGCCGCCAAGCGTGCCATCCACATAGATGCCGTCCGGCTTGATTGCCAATCCCTCCATACATGCTTCAAAGAGTACGGAGGTATGTTTGAATTCCATCGTCCCCACGCCTCCTTAGAAATTGTACGCTGCCAGCGCCTTCGCGAAATCTTCGCTTTCCATGCGGTTTTCATTGTCCGGCGCTTCCCAGACATCTCGTGCCCAGATTTCGATCTTGCTCATGGCGCCCATGGTAACCAGCTCTTTTTCAATGCCTGCGTAAGCCTTGAGCTCCTGCGGAATACCGACGCGTCCCTGCTTATCGAATTCACATTCCGCCGCGTTCGCGCAAAAATGGCGGATGAACGCGCGTACCTTCGGGTCTGACTCCGGCAGCTGGGCGATTTTTTGCATTTGCTTTTCCCAGTCCTCCATCGTGTAGATGTAAAGACAGCGATCCAGGCCCTTCGTCAGGACGCAGCGGGAACCCAGCCCCGCACGCAGTTTGGAGGGTACAATCATCCTGTTTTTCTCATCGATGGAATTGTAAGTTGTTCCCATGAACATCGGACCGCCGCCTCCTTCCTGTCAAAAAATAGCTGCACTTCTCCCCTTTTATGGTTCTTATCACCACTATACACCACTTTCGTACACTTTTCAATACAAAATATCGCTTTTTTGCATTTTATCCACCACAAAAGTCGTGGTAATTTTTCCCTATCCCTCGCGTTACTCAAAAAAATCACGAACTAACTGCTTCCATGCTTGCCGGCCGGTTTGCGCGCCCCTCGCGCTGCGCGCAAAATAACACCCTATCACTTGCGTTTCCGAGCGTGCCCCTCCTCCTTGCGCGCAAAATAATGTCACGCGAAATATTCGAAGCAAAGACAAAGCCTCGCGCAATCTCTGAAGCAAAGGCAAAACTCTTCTCATCATACCCAGCAGCGCTCTGCAGCTCCTCGCCCTTGCGGGATCGTTACGCGCAGAAGACCCTGCGTTCTCTAACCTTTGTGGCCGTTCCGCCCTGCCGCGCATATATTGTAGTACCTATCGAATTATGAAAAGAGGTAATTTATGATGAATACAACATGTAATCAAACGAGAAACACGCGCAACGCCGACACGCGCGGCACCTGCGACTGTACCGGCAGCGGCGGCAAGGTCGGTATCGCGCGAAACCAGGTTTATCTGGATAAGATTTTTTATGACAAGGAAGAATCTTCCTGCCCAATCATCGTCCCTCTCATTGCCCAAAACCCAAACTTCACGCAGGAGTTACGCATCGGAGGCCCGTCGCGTGTGAACTGCGGCATTGGAAACTGCGGCGGTGGCTGCGGAGGATACACAAACTGCGGCGGCGCAGGCAGCAACGGCTGCGGAGGCGGCGGTGGCTGCGGAGGCTGCAACGGCGGCGCAGGCACAGGCTGTAGCTGCTTTGGAAACGCCGGCTGCGCGAACAATTGCTGCGGCTGCGGAAGCTGCGTCGGTGCGAGCTGCTGCGGCTGCGGTGATTTTGACCTAAACTGCGGCACCAAATTCACCATCACCAATTCCTGTGTCACAATCAATGAAATCGCGCCGACCCAAAGCGGTCTGCTGACTGCTGACGCGGTAACCGTCGATGGTTTTGCGGTTTCCGCGCTTGGGCTGCGAAACGGCCGCTATATCGCTGATCTGAGCGGCATCATGCCGGATATCACCAAATGCCCTTGTGCGCCGATCGATCGCCACCTTTGCGATGGATGCGGCACTTGCAGTCCTTGCGGCCCAACCTGCGGCAGAGACGAACACTTTTTCCTCGCGGAAGCATCCGGTCCTTGGGCAGTATCCCTGACCATCGTACTGGAAGGCACTGTTTCCAACGGCAAACAAAATCGCGATTTCAAACTCACGCTCAAAACGAAGAATGACAAGAGCGGTTTCTTCCCGCTTACCGTCTCCGGCAGCAGTAATTTCGCGATGTACTGTGTCGAAATTCCATGTCAGACCAACGGTATCTCACCGTCTCTGCTTTTCGACTTTCATGCCTGCGGCGTGCTTATGAACCCGACCCTGACTGTCGATACAGCCGGTACCGCCGCTTGTCCGGAATCGGTTTCCCTGATTCTCAACTCTAATCTTGTGTTGACGCCGAGCATCCATCTGCAGGTTATCCGACCGACCTTGTTCGCGCTGCAGGCCGATGAAGTTCCCACCTGCTGCGATGATCTCGGTCAATGCGCCGGAATCGAAACCTGCGCGTCCTGCAGTCAAAGCTGCGACGCTCAAAACACGCGGCCGCAAAACAGCTGTAAGCAAAGCTGCGATTGTCAAAAGCACGCGCAAAATAGCTGCGGCAGCCCGCAGCCCGCGAACGCCGGTGGCTGTCTGCCAAGTTCGGCAGGAATCCGCTCTATCGCCTGTCAGTGCTGCGATACAAACGGTTATCTGTTCTAAAAGCCATTCTTTGGCATCGCCTAAGCGGTCAGGACTCCTGCAGCAGTGCGCAGACCCATGAACAGCTGCGGCGAAGCGATGCGGCTCGCGGCCATGGACTCCCGCGGAAATGCGATGCGGCTCGCGGCCATGGACTCCCGCGGTGAAGCGATGCGGCTCGCGGTCATGGACTCCCGCGTCGAAGCGATACGGCTCGCGAATCTCTGCGGCTGTCCGAAAAAAATGGCAAAAAAATACCCCCGCCTCTGCGGGGATACATACCTTATTCTTTTTTCTTTGTCAATCCTTCCGTTCCGTCTTTCCTATTCCAACCATTCCGGTTTTTCATGGCTTTTCGGCGCTTTCCATGGCAGTGATTTTTTCGTGCCGATCGGTTGTGAACCGTTCCGGTTTACCATGGGTTTCTAAGATTGTTTCATCTTTTTGACCGGATTACATCTTTGCGATCTTCTTCTCATCGCTAATATTTTCGATTTCTGCGTTTCCCGATTCCATCTTTATATTTATTCTTACGATGGCTAAAAATCGTATCTTTTTTCAGTTTCCGGCTGTTAACGATTCTTTGGATCAGCTGTGCCGCAAGCGCGAGCAGCAAAAGGCAAAACGCTGCTGCCGCGAGCAAGAACAGAATTTCTCTCATCTGCCAAACTCCGTCAAAGACAAGGCCGAGTTTTGTTTCCAAAAATGCTTTCATATCAGTCGCTCCGATTTTCGTTCTATCTCATCATCATCAATATGGCCTCATATTGCGCCAAAAGACGCGTTTTTCATGTTCCTATCATACCATGTTTTTGTCATTTTGCAACCCTCATTCCGCATTTTTCCGCAAATCTACACCTTCGCATCTTCCCAAACGTTCCGGCAAGCGCCGCTTTTTCTTTCAAAGTTCTCACAAGCGATTTGCGTGGCATCGCCCCGACGTTCCGACAAGCGCCGCTTTTTGGGCAAAAAATCCTCAAAAGATGTAACGCGGCGTACTGGGATTCACGCGCAGCACATCTCTCCAGACGCGTCTCTCTTATTTTTTGTTTTGTTCTCCAATAGAACAAAAGCCTCATTGTCTCATGCTACAAATTTCAAAAAACTATACAGGAAATTCTTCCGTTATTTCTGATAACAGCGGTTTATCTGGCGTAAACGTGGGGTCGCATTACATCTTTTTGCCCAAAAGTTACGAAAATGGGAACTTTGTCTGTTTTGGCATCTCTTTGCCGTCTTTTGCAGTGAATTTTCTCGCGCGCTCAGCGCTGCCTCGTGCATAGCAAGGCCGCCTGCCTTACGGAATTTCGCGCGCTCAGCACTGTCTCGTGCATAGCAAGGCCGCCTGCCTTACAGAATTTCGCGTGCTCAACAAGTTCGTATGCCTCGTGGGATTTTCGCGTCGCAAAACCGCGTATTTTACAAGACTTTTCCGCGCAAGGCCGCATTGCCTCGCGAAATTTTGCGTGCTTGCTTTCGCGTGATTTAGCAGAAAATGCAAAGTATAATCTCCGCGTGCCTTTTCATACTAATTCTATACAGAATTTGAGTATCGAATTGGAGGAGTTTGCTCTCGTGATGCGCTGCTTTTATCTGAGCCGCAATATTATCGGCCTGATTATCGTCATCAGTCCGCTTGTCGGATTTTTATGCATAGATCATTCCTTATTGTTTTCCGCGGGATTCCTCTGCGGTCTGATCATCGGCGTGCCGCTGGCGCTTGGCTGCTATACCATGCTGCCGTTTCAGCTTTGGACCTTTTTTTATGTTCTGCTGAGCTGCGGCGGCTGGTTTCTCTTTTTTATCCGAGAAAACGATATCCTCGCGGTCGGCGGCGCGGTACTCGCGGGAGTCAGCTTCAGCGGACTCGCGCTGCTTCTGCCCGCCAATCTGATCGTCAGCTGGTTTCGATTCAGCAAAACGCGGCTCTTGGGCGTCGTCTGGGCAGCTGCCTTTGCCTGCGGTCTGCTGTGGAAAATCCTTTTGGAAAGCTTCCCTTATCCCGCGCTGCTCGCGGCGGGCGCGCTGATGCTCATAGGAGTTCTCTGTTTTTTGGAGCGCCCGCCGCGGTTCCTGCTGCAAAGCGAGGCGCAAACCTCTCCGCGCTCCGGGCGCAGACTTTCCTGTCTGCGTTTTCGCAGCACCTGCAAGGTATTTTGCTACACCCTGATTCTGAGCCTGTCCCTGAGCCTCGCGCTTTTTCTCGTAACTTTCTCACAACGCTCGGCTCTGACACTTTCCGGCTTCACAACTCTGCAAGCCATGTACCCCGCGCTTACCGCGGGGCCCCTCTGCTGCGCATGGTTCATCGAACGCAAAGGGGTTTACAGCGGCTGCGTGCTGCTGATTTTTTTGACGGAGATCACCATCATGTGCTTCGGCTTTGAAACGCCTTCTCTCTGGTCCTTCCATCTGGGTTGTCTGGCGCTCGGCGCGGCACTTACGCTGCTGCTCATTCTGCTGCCGATTCTCGTCTACTATCTATATGGACCGACAGAATTTTGTGAACGGCTCGCGCAGGTATCGCTTGCATTTCCCATCGGACTCGCGACCTTCCCGCTGCTGTCCAAAACACAGCTTTTGGACCCTCTTACCGTCAATTATCTGACCTTTGCCGCGATGTTTCTGCTCATGATCAGTTTTTTCATCATATTTTCCGCGTGGAAACACAGATTTATTCTGTTAAAATACTAAAAAATCGTGTATAATGGTCTTAACATTACAACATAGGAAGGAATCTAGACTATCCATGGAACCTTTTGTAAAATTTGAGCACGTAAAAAAAGTCTACCATATGGGAGAAATCACCATTGAGGCACTGCGTGATGCCTCGTTTGAGATTGAAAAAGGTGAGATCTGTGTCATCGTCGGCCCGTCCGGCGCGGGCAAGACCACGCTGCTGAATATCCTTGGCGGCATGGACACGCTCTCCGAAGGAAGAGTATTTCTCGATGGTAAAGAGATTTCCAAATACAATGCCCGCGAGCTGACCACCTATCGACGCTACGAGATCGGTTTTGTTTTTCAGTTCTACAATCTGATTCAGAACCTGACCGCGCTCGAGAACGTTTCGCTGGCCGCGCAGATCTGCAAGGATCCGATGGACGCCGGGGAAGCACTGGCCAAGGTCGGACTTGCTTCCCGCATCAATAATTTCCCGGCGCAGCTCTCCGGCGGTGAGCAGCAGCGTGTCGCGATCGCGCGCGCGCTCGCCAAGAATCCGAAACTGCTGCTCTGTGACGAGCCGACCGGCGCTCTGGACTACAATACCGGCAAGGCGATTCTCAAACTGCTGCAGGATACCGCGCACGAAACCGGTATGACCGTCGTGATCATCACGCATAATACCGCGATTGCGCCGATGGCCGACCGCATCATCCATGTCAAAAACGGAACCGTTTCCTCAGTGGAGCGAAACGCGCACCGCGTTCCGGTCGAAACCATCGAATGGTAGAAAGGCGGCAGAGTTTATGAAAAACGCGATGACCAAATCCACGCTGCGGGAGATCAAGGGCAGCTTCAGCCGCTGGATCGCGATCCTGGCGATCTGCGCGTTGGGCGTCGGCTTCTTTTGCGGGCTCAAAATCTGCAAAGAGGATTTTATTCTGACGGGTGACACCTTCTACGCGCAGCACAATTTCTATGACTATGAACTGATGTCCACGCTCGGTCTGGAGAAAAAAGACGTTACAAAAATGCAAGCCCTGGACGGTATCGCCAAGGCCCGCGGCAGCTATTCCGCCGACGCGCTTTTTCTGCTCACAGACAAAAAAGGAGACACAGACGCAGAAACCGGCGAAAAGGTTGCCAAGCTGCACACGCTGCTTTCCGATATCAATACCCCCGCGCTCGAAGCCGGAAATCTGCCGGACAAACCGAATCAATGCGTCGGTGACGCGCGCTATTTCAGCGCGGACGATATCGGCAAAAAAATCCGCATCACCGACAACAACAAGCAGGATACGAAAGACCTGCTCGCCTATGATACATACGAACTGGTCGGCATCTGCGAGTCTCCGCTCTACTTGAATTTTGAACGCGGCTCGACCTCTTTGGGCAACGGCAGCGTCGCAACCTACCTTTATATACCGGAGGACGGATGGGACAGCGAGGTTTATACCGAGATTTATGTCTGCCTTGCCGAAGGCGGCAAGATCTATTCCGACGCGTACAAAAAGAATGCGGACGCGGTGAAAACGCCGCTGGAGGACGCCCTTGAAACCTGCGCAAGCAGCCGATATGACGAGATCGTCACCGAAGCCAACGATAAGCTGTCCGAGGCGCAGGATAAGCTCGATGACGCCAAGCAAGAGCTCGCGGACGCGGAAAAAGAGCTCGCGGACGGCGAGAAAAAGATCCGCGACGGGCAGAAAGAGCTGGACGATAACCAAAAGAAACTCGACACTTCCAAAAAGGAACTGACACAGTCCAAAAAGGACTATGAGACAGGACTTGCAGATTACGAAAAGCAAAAGGCTGATGCTTATGCGCAGCTCGACGCGCAGAAAGCGCAGATCGATGCCGCCGCGGGCACCCCGTACTACGATCAAGCTCTTGCGCAATATCAGGAAGCAAAGGCGCAGGCGGACGCACAGTTTGAAGCTGCCGCCAAGGAGCTCGCGGACGCGAAGGCAAAGATCGAGGCCGGAGAAGACAAGCTGAACGACGGCTACGAAAAGCTGGCGAAGGGCCGCAGGGAGCTTGCAAATTCCAAAAAAGAACTGGCTGACGGCCGCAAGGAACTGAAGGATGGAAAGAAAAAAGTCGCGGACGCCGAAGAGGAGATCGAAGACGCGCGCAAAAAAGTGGACGACATCGAAAATCCAAAAACCTACGTCCTCGGCCGCGACACCAATATCGGTTACGTCTGCTTTGACAATGATACCAGTATCGTAGATTCCATCGCCAGGGTGTTCCCGGTATTCTTCTTCCTCGTGGCAGCCCTGGTCTGCATGACTACGATGACACGCATGATCGATGAGCAGCGCACGCAGATCGGTGTGCTCAAGGCGCTCGGCTACGGCAAGGGACGGATTCTCGGAAAATATATGTTCTACGCGGGCAGTGCCTCGCTGATCGGCGGTCTGATCGGATTTTTTGGCGGCATCTATCTGTTCCCATCCGTTATTTGGACCGCTTACGGCATGATGTACGACTTCGCCGACCTCATCTTCGTTGTCAACGGTACGCTGGGCGCGCTCTCCATCCTCGCGGCGATTCTCTGCTGTGTGGGCACGACGATTTACTGCTGCTACGCGGAGCTTGTGAATGTGCCCGCGGAACTGATCCGACCGAAGTCACCGGCGCTCGGCAAGCGCATTCTGCTGGAGCATGTACCTTTTATATGGAATCGCCTCAAATTCCTGCACAAGGTCTGCCTGCGCAATATTTTCCGCTACAAAAAGCGTTTCTTTATGATGGTTCTGGGCATCTGCGGCTGTACGGCGCTGCTGATCACCGCGATGGGGCTGTCGGATTCCATCAAAAATATCATCAGCGTGCAGTACGACGAAATTTTTCACAATGATTACACTGTCACCTTCGACCGCGACATGAGTGAAGCGCAGCAGGAAGCCTTCCTGACAAAGAACGCGGACTACATTGACGAGGCGCTGTTCCTCAATGCGCTCTCGGTAGACGTACACACCGGCACACAAATCAAGTCGGTCAACATGATCGTCGCGGATCCCGCTGACCCGATCGCGGATTTTATCACGCTTAAGGACGAAGACCGCTTGCTCGATTATCCGACAGGCGGTAGCTGTATCATCAACAAAAATCTCGGAGAAAATCTCAAGCTGACGGTCGGTGACACGCTGACGGTTTACGACAGCGACATGCGCGAAATGGATCTTACCATTGCCGCTTTGTGTGAAAACCATGTTTACAATTACGTCTATATTGACCTCGATACCTACCGCGGCGCATGGGGACATCCGGAAATCAACACGGCCTATGTCATCGGACATCGCGATGCGGACGGCGTTTTGGAGGACCCGCGCGCGGATGGCGCGGAGCTGATGAACGCGCGGCATGTAGCCTCTGTCAGCATCACACAGGATATGCGCGACCGCGTCAGCAATATGATGGCCAGTCTGGATTACGTCATCATCCTGATCATGGTCTGCGCCGGCGCTTTGGCATTCATTGTGCTGTACAACCTGACCAACATCAACATCACAGAGCGTGTCCGCGAGATTGCGACCATCAAGGTGCTCGGCTTCTATCCGAGCGAGACGAATGCTTACGTCTTCCGAGAAAACATCGTGCTCACTGCCATCGCGGCGCTGGTCGGCATGCCGGTCGGCAAATGGTTCCATACCTTCGTGATGAATGAGATTCAAGTCGATCTTTTGAGCTTCGACGTGCATGTAGAGCCGCGCAGCTATCTGCTGGCGCTCGTGATGACTTTCGCCTTCGCGCTGATCGTCAACTGCGCGATGTACTTCCGCCTGAACAAGATCAATATGGCGGAATCCTTAAAATCCATCGAGTAGCAGAGGGGCGCGCGGCTTCGCCCTGCCCCACTGCCTTTGAACCGAATCTTGGTCAATACCGAGCCAAAAATGAGTCAAACCACCTAGATCTTGACCCATTTTTGGCTCTTTCTTTTTTACATTTTTTCTCGTTTTGAAGATTATAACAAAAAAACGGCTGTTTTTTTCTCATTTTTTCCTATTTATTTGTTTTTTTACGCTTTTTTTCGTATTTTTGAAAGTTGGCACGCCTTTTGCTATATATAGGTGCAACAAGGGATGAAACAGAGCATCCCCAAAGAACGAATCAAAAGATGTAAAAAAAATGGAGGTAATTATTATGGCTAACAAGAAAGAATTATTAGACAACGCATTCAACGAAGCAATCAGCACCGTTCCTTACAACGGCATGGACCCGCAGACTGCAGCGGAAACGATCAAAGTCGCGATGGAAAACATCGCAAAGCGTGACTTTCACGATTTTACAGACGATGAGATCAAAGCAACCATCATCGCGGGATTTGACTCTCTCAAGGAAGTCGGTCAGGACTTTAAAATCCAGACCTGGACTATGAAATAGGCCGGCGACCAAAACACAATCCTACTTGCGAACAAGTTAAATTAACAGAAAATAAATAAAGAATGAACTGGAAATCCGAGGTGCCCCATACACCTCGGATTTTCATTTTTGCGCGCCGGCGCCCTATCCAAATTGAAAGGCACTGTGCTGTATGAAAACGCTGTCCGTCCAAATCGTCATAAACGTGCCGCAAAGGCCCTCGCAATGTGTCAGCAGACAAACTGTGTTTCGCGCGAACCATGCGGCGAAGGGGAAACATGTTTCGAGCGTGTAAGGCGGCGAAGGCATCTGGCCGCGCTTTAGAGCTGATGCTTGATTTTTTTGCGTGCGAGCGTGGTCTGCGGAATATTCAAAAACTCCGCTGCCTTACGCGTTGTGCCCTCTTTTTTGAGTGCGTAGGCAATCAGCTTTTTTTCCTGCTCGTCCATGATCTTGTTGAAATCAAGGCTTTCTTCGCGGCGCACCTCGCGTTTGAGGTCAATCATGCTTTCATTATATACGTTGACATTCAAAAGCTCATCCACCGCGTCCTCACCGATCTGCCGCTCGCGCTCGCTGATGTAAAGACGATGCACTGTATTTTCCAGCTCTCTGACATTGCCGGGCCAGTGATATTCCTCCAGCTTTTGATAAGCCTCCGGCGTGAAAGTTTTTTGAATGCCGTACTTCAAGCTGTAATGGTCGATGAATGCCGCGGCCAGGCACTCGATATCCTCCGGACGTTCCCGCAGCGGCGGCACGTTGATACAGCAGATATTCAGACGATAATACAGGTCCTCTCGGAACTTGCCTTCGTTGACCAGCTTTTGCAGCGGAATATTGTTCGCGCAGATGACGCGCACGTTGACATTCTTCGGTGTCGTTCCGCCGACCCGATAAAAACTGTTCTCCTGCAGAACGCGCAGCAGCTTGGACTGCATGGCAAGCGGCAGGGAGCCGATTTCGTCGAGAAAGAGCGTGCCGTTGTTGGCGATCTCAAAATAACCCTCTTTGCCGCTCGTTGCCGCGCCGGTGAAGGAACCCTTCTCGTAGCCGAAGAATTCCGACTCGGCGAGATTTTCCTGGATCGTCGCGCAATTGATCTTGACGCAGGGCTGAGAACGCCGCGGGCTGTTCTGCTGCAGCAGATCAAAGACTTTTTCCTTGCCGACGCCGGTTTCGCCCTGGATGATGACGTTGCAGTCGTACTGTGCCACGTTCAACACCTCCTCGACCATGAACTCGGTCGCCGGGCTCATATAAAGGAAACCATCGATCTGCTTCGCGGCCATTTGGGTTCGTTCTTCCTTCATGACGGCAGGCTTCCGTTTTTTGAGGTGATTGATCTGCGACTTGGCGTAAAAATCGTCCAAATTCGCAAATACATCCTGCGTACTCACGACCAGCTGCATCGCGTAGTCGAAGGTATGCGCGCAGACTCCGTCCAGTGCGTAATTGACAACCTCTTTACCCAGGCTGTCCGCAATCAGCATGCCTTTCGAATAGGCGTTGCCGATATTCGTGTGGCAGACCAGTCCGCCGGAGCGAACGAGCAGCGCGGCAACGCTCTCGCATCCCTTGATTTCTTCCAGATTGATCACAACATCCACAGGTTTGTAACGCTGTGCCTCGAATACCGCGTGCGCGGTCTCCAGCGGCAGATTCATCGGCAGGAACATGATATGGGAGACAAGGCTTCCAATCGCTGCAAGCAGCGCTGTTTCTTCCCCCTGCAGGCTGCCGCCGCGGCTGCTTTCAAACAGGCAGGTGATGATCACATCGGGATTGCGATTTTTGAGCATACGCGCGTACAGGATGATTTCTACCAGACTGTTGCCGATGATCACGCAGTTATCCGCCCGCATGGAGGTCAGCATCTCGCTGATTCCCCAAAAGTTTCCTTCTTCGTTCAGCGCGCGCAGCAGGTGCTTGATCTGGCGCGGTTCAAATTGATTGATCTCGCGCAGAAGCGTCGTTTCGAAGCAGATCGCGTAGCCCTTGCAGCGCAGAAAACCGTACTCAAAGTCAATGCTCTCGATGGATTCCAGATAACATGGCAGTGCCGTCAGGGTGGTCATGCTGACCACACGGTCTCCTGGCTTCAGCGCGCGTTCTCCGTGAAAGTCCTCGGCGATTTCCTCGACAATGCCCGAAAACAGTCCGCCGCTCTCTGTATACGGATTGTGCAGCTTACCGCGTTCTCCGATAATCTTATATATTTTTTCTTTGATTTTTTCCTCGTCGTATTCGCAGATACTGCAGATCTGCAGGAGACTGTCCCGCTCCATCGAAATGCAATCAATGGCGACGCGCAGCTCCCGACTTTGGAGTTCCTTTCGATTATCGACTTTCCATGCGGTAACCGTCAAGCTCCCCTTTGGCTCCAGCGCACGCTTCGTTCCTGTATATTTCATGGTATAAACTCCCTCATTTTCTCTCTTTTTTCTTTTTTTTGCGTAAATCCAGCGAAAAAACAGCAAAATGCCTTCTCACTCTCTAGTAGTATACTATATTTATCCCCCTTGTCAAGAAGTTTGACCCATTTTTGGTTTTACAAAATCGGTTCAGAACCATTTTTGGTTCAATTTATCGTGCTAAAAAACCGCTAGGATTTACATAGTCTTGTATACAAGGTTGAGATTTCAACGCTTGGTTTTTTTGTCGAGTTTTGGCACGTTCCTTGCTATATAATTTGTTTGTGAAATAATTATTCTTATCAAACTCAAAGGAGAAAAAGAAATGAAAGGTTTAAAAGCATTTCTCAAATTCGTGCCGGTATTCGTACTGGCAGGGCTGATGATCTTCGGCAAAGGCCATCTCTTTGATGGTCAGGACGCTATGATCGCGGCTCCTCTCGCTTTCCTCGCAGCGGTCATCATCGCGATGCTGGTGGAAAAGAAAAAATGGCAGGAATGTCTGGATGCCGCGATGGGCTCCGTCAGCAACATCCTCGTTGCCCTGTTCATCCTGATGCTCGCTTATGTTATGGCTAGCTGCTTCATGAGCTTCGGTGTCGGCGCTTCCGTTGTAAACATCGCACTGAAGCTGGGCGTCACTGCGAGAACCGTCGCTTGCGTCGGTCTGGTCTGCACAGGCGTACTGTCCGTTGCGACCGGTACCTCCTGGGGTACGTTCGCAGCCTGCGCACCGATTTTCCTGTGGTTATCCCACATCGTAGGCGGAGATATCTATCTGACTGTCTGCGCGATCGCCGGCGGTGCTTGCTTCGGCGACAACATCGGTCTGATCTCCGATACGACCATCGTATCCTCCGGTATCCAGGGCGTACAGGTTACAGACAGAATCAGACACCAGGGTGTTTGGTCTCTTTCCTGCTTAATCTTGGCAGCAATCGCGTTCTACGTTGCAGCTTCCGTCATGGGTCTGCACGGCTCCGGCGATGCTTCCACCGTTATGGATAACATTTCTCCGGAAGTATTCGACTTCCTCGCGGTAGAACGTCCGCAGGCACTTGACCTCTTAGATCAGGTTGCGAACGGCGTTGCGCTTTACATGGTTATTCCTTTGGTTCTGGTTATCGTACTGGCTGTTCTGGGTGTAAACACCTTCGCTTGTATCGGTTCCGGTATCCTTTCCTCCTACATCTTAGGTATCTTCGCAGGTACAGCTTGCGGCGTACAGGAATTCCTGGATAACTACCTCTTCACCGGTATTGAGGATGCAGGTGCCTGGGTTATCCCGATGATGATGTGGGTTGCGGCTTTTGGCGGCGTTATGCAGCTGATGGACGCGTTCGCGCCTTTGGCAAACTTAATTGCAAAGATGTCCAAGAAGGTCAGACACCTCCTCGGCTGGAACGCAGTGCTTTCCTTACTCGGCAACGCTGCTCTGGCTGACGAAATGGCACAGATCGTTACCATCGGACCGGTTATCAAGCAGGTTACCGAGGATAACGTTGTATGCGCAGACGAAGAAGCTGAGTACAAGTTGAGACTCAGAAACGCGACCTTCGGCGACGCGATGGGCGTATTCGGTTCCCAGTTGATTCCTTGGCACGTTTACCTCGGTTTCTACATCGGTATCACTTCCGGTGTATATCCGCTGGTTCAATTGACAAACCTGGACTTCATCAAGTTCAACTTCATGGCCATGATCGCTGTATTCTCCCTGTTGATCTTAACCTTCACAGGTCTGGACAGATTCATTCCGTTCTTCAAGATGCCGACAGAGCCGGAAGTACAGCTCAAAAAGAATATCGAAAAGAACAAAGCAGCTTAATTGCAACGTTCTAAATATTTCATAGGTATTTTAAAAGCGCGGGCGCGTTTCCGATTTGGATGCGCGCCCGCGCTTTTTTCTTTACGCAGGACGCCCTGACGCCTGGCGATATTTTTCTCATCTTATCCTATTTTTGCCGTCCTGCAGGATTCTCCTTCAATAGGAACAGCCGCCCGGTTCTTTTTGAAATCCAAGCGGCTGCGTAGGACAAAAGTGCGCATAACGAAATCAGAGATTTCTATGCGCACATGGCGCTCAC
>URWB01000045.1 GCA_900551415.1 uncultured Eubacteriales bacterium | reverse complement strand
CAATGCTGAGCCGTGCAACTGCCGGAATCCGAGGAAAGACACTGATCATCAATCTGCCGGGAAGTACGAAGGCGGTAAAGGAAAATTTGGAATTCTTGCTGCCTGCGCTCGATCATGGGCTGAACATCATGCTGGGAAGAGCCGGAGAGTGCGGAGGAAGATAGAGGATGAAGCAACAAGACGTTTCTTTTACGGACTTTCAAGCGAGCAGATGGCTTAGGAACACAAAAGCGGAAGACGGATTTTGCAGCAAGCGCTGGAAGTCCGATTTTGTTGTAGAAGGATTACGCGGCCGAAAGACCGGAGACCGGATTCGGATCGGAGAAGAAAGCTTTGTCTTGACCGAAATCGGAAAGCGGTGCTATGAGGATTGTCCGCTGCGGCTGCGCTTGGGCGGGAGCTGCCCGTTGGCGTCCGGCGTGGCATTTGGAAAGAGAGAGCAATGAAAGACCAGTTCGGAAGAGAGATCGACTATATTAGAATATCCGTTACAGACCGGTGCAATCTGCGCTGCCGGTATTGCATGCCGCCGGAGGGCGTGCCGCTTGTCAGCCATGAAGAGATCCTGCGCTTTGACGAAATCGAGCGGCTTGTAAAAATTTTCTGTGCAAAAGGGATCAAACATGTTAAAATAACAGGAGGAGAACCGCTGGTGCGCCGAGACGTCAGCGTGCTGGTGCGCCGTCTGAAACAGCTTTCCGGACTGGAGACAGTTTCGCTCACAACGAACGGAACCCTGCTCACAGCACATCTGGCGGCACTGGCGGAAGCCGGTCTGGATGCTGTGAATATCAGCATGGATACCCCCTTCGCCGAGCGATACCATGCGATCACAGGTGGCAGGGTGGAAGATGTGTTTCGCGCGCTGAATGCCTGCGAGGCATATCCGCAGATCCGGGTGAAACTGAACTGCGTTTTGCTCGCGGATATTTCGCCGAAGGACATTGTCGCCCTGGCGGATATCGCGAGAAGTCGGCACGTGGATGTGCGTTACATTGAGATGATGCCGATTGGGCTTGGCGGCACGTTCGAAGGCATGAAACAGGAAACCGTTTTGGAACTTTTGCAGAGCGTTTACGGTCCGGCAGAGCCTTGCGGTGAAAAACGCGGACAGGGACCGGCCGTTTACTGGAACTTCGCAGGGTTTTGCGGAGGAGTGGGAGTGATCAGCCCAATCAGCCATATGTTTTGCAGCCGGTGCAACCGGATCCGGTTGACTGCAGAGGGGTTTTTAAAGCCCTGCTTGCAATACGCGGACGGCGCGGATCTGCGGCTGCTGCTGCGCCGCGGCGCGAAGGATACAGAAATCGCGGCTTGCGTGGAAAAAGTGATTTACGCGAAGCCGCGCGGACATTGTTTTACGGAAGCCGCGCAAGAAAGGGAACGCGCAGACTGCCGTAAGGAAACGGCTCTAATGTCCCGCATCGGCGGCTGAACAAGCGGCATATCAAAGAGAGCTTGAGAAACGGAGTGAACATGGCAGCGAAAGAAATTGGCAAAATTGAGGCTGTCTGCGTCAGCAGAACAAAGGGAACGGCAAAGCAGAATATCGGACAGGCAATCTTGAAGGAAGATTACGGAATGCAGGGCGACGCGCATGCCGGTAGCGGACATCGTCAGGTCTCATTGCTTTCCGCTGAAAAAATAGAGGAATTTCAGAAAACAGAACCAGAGATCCGTTATGGAAGTTTCGGTGAAAATCTGGTTGTCAGCGGCATTGACCCGGCATTGCTTCCGATTGGCACACGCCTGCGCTGCGGAACTGTACTGCTGGAGATCACACAAATCGGCAAGGAGTGTCACAGTGGCTGTACGATTGCCCGTCGCACCGGGACATGCATTATGCCGACAAACGGCGTTTTTGCCCGTGTTCTTACGGAAGGTACGATCAGGACAGGGGACTGTTTTGAAGTAGTTTCAAATAAATAATTTCACACTTCAAAGGGATTTCGAGTCTGCTGGCCTAAGGTTAAGGTTTCAAACCGGCGCTACGGAGGCAGACCGATGGGTATGTGCCGAAAGGCAGATGCCTTCCGAATTTGAAAAGATTTTCCAAGGAGGAGAAAGATGAAAAAACTTTTTACTGTATTGCTGACTATGGCGATGATGCTGAGCTTTGCAGCGTGCAAAGATCAGAACACGCCGCCGGATGATTCCATCATCGATGTGAATCTGGAAATTCTCATTGAGCAGGATGACAGCATGATCAACACCTACAGCCTGCTCGCCGTCAATGACACTGCGCCGTTTGAGGACGCCGACGGCAATCCGGTAAGCGATGTAGCGCTGAACACACAAGGCGCGGACGCGCTGATTAACTGGCTGCTTTCCGAGGAAGGAAAAGAATTTGCCGCGAATTTCGGATATGATGAATACGGGCAGTATCTGTTCTATCTGCTGGATGATGGCGCTTCTTCAGACGCGGAGATCCCGCAGGCAACCGAAGAGACAAAGCTGATCCGCATGTCCACGACGACTTCCGTGAACGACTCCGGCCTGCTCGGCTATCTGATCCCGAAATTTGAGGAAGCTTACGGCTACAAAGTTGAGATTTTCTCAGCAGGGACAGGCAAAGCCATCGCGAACGCAAAATGCGGCAACGCGGATCTGATTCTTGTTCATGCGAAGGCACAGGAGGAAGACTTTATAAAAGCCGGCTTTGCCCGCACGTTAGAGGGGCAGAACGCTGAAAGATTATCCTATATGTACAACTATTTTGTCCTTTGCGGACCGCCGGATGATCCGGTCGGCGTTAAAGGGATGAGCGTTACGGATGCCTTCGCGGCGATTGCAGAGCAGGGCGCAAAATTTGTTTCCCGCGGAGACGGATCCGGTACTCACACCAAAGAGTTGTCTCTGTGGCCGCAGCAGCTTGGGATCAGCGAAGATCCAACCAGCTTTGCGGACTATGACTGGTATATCTCGTCAAACGCCGGGATGGGCGCTTGCCTTCTGCAGGCATCAGAGCAGGGTGCCTATATCCTGTCGGATAAGGCAACCTTCCTGACCTTTGTCGCTAACGGCGGCAAAGTGGAATCCTAAACTACGGGGCTTCGATATGAGTATTGCTCTGGAAAAGGCGCTGGATTTGATTTTTGCAGGCGATCGGACGCTGCTTCAGATCCTTGCGGTGACCCTTAGAATGAGCTTTGCCAGTTCCCTCGCGGCACTCCTTTTCGGCGTGCCGCTGGGGATCCTGCTTGGCAGCGCGAGGTTTCCGGGGAAGAAAATACTGATCGTGTTGAACCGCACCATGATGGGAATGCCGCCTGTCGTATGCGGTCTTTTGTGCTTTTTGATGTTCTGCGGGGTCGGACCACTGCGCCGTCTGAAACTTTTATATACCGTCACAGGGATGGTGATCGCGCAGATCCTTTTGATCACACCAATTGTAGCCGGAACCATGGAACCGTTCGCGGCAGCAATCTATCCGGATTTGCGGGAAACTGCGCTGGGACTCGGACTCAAAAAAAAGAAGCTGCTGTGGCTGATGGTCCGCGAGAGCACTTATCAGATCGTTTCGACCTATCTTTTGGGTTTGAGTCGAGCGATGGCAGAGGTTGGGGCGGTGTCGATGGTTGGCGGCGCGATTGCGTTTAAAACCAATGTTATGACGACCGCGATCATGAATTACACAAACATGGGGAATTTTACGATGGCACTCGCGCTAGGCATCATTTTGCTCGCGGTGTCTTTGGCGATCAACATCACGGTTTCGGCCTTGCAGAGGGGAACAGGACGATGAAAAAAGACAGAGGAAAAAGCATAGAGACATGCCGAATGCTAAAAAAATATGGGACAGCCTTTGTATTGGATTTACCGCCTCTACGCTTTGAATGCGCAAAAACCTACGCAGTCATCGGCGCGAACGGCTGCGGGAAGTCCACTTTTGCGAGAATCCTCGCGGGTCTTTGTGAAAATGAAGCCGGTAAAAGCAGCGCGAACGACTGGACAGGAGGATGGTCCATCGGTTTTTTACCGCAAAGAAGTTACGCTTTTCATATGAGTGTCCTGCAGAATCTGATGCTTAATCGCGGAGTCGATAAACCGAGCACGGAAGGAATGAAACGCGCGGAAGAGTTGCTTGCGGCTCTGAAACTTACCGAACTGGCGCGGGCGCCTGCCAAAAAGCTTTCCGGCGGGGAAACCGCGCGAATGGTGCTGGCCAGACTGTTGATGCAGGAGTACGACTTGCTGATTTTGGATGAACCATCGGCGGCAATGGATGTCGAGTCAACGTTGCTTGCGGAGACGCTGCTACGGGAGTACCAGAAGCAAACGGGATGCTGCGTGATTCTGATTACGCATTCGTTGCAGCAAACACAGCGTATGGCCGACGATGTGCTGTTTTTGCATGAGGGTAAGCTGGTGGAACAAGGAAGCGCGACCCAAGTGCTGGAAGATCCACAAACCCCGCAGGCAAAGACATTCATAGAATTTTACGGAAGATGAGAAGATACCAAAACAGGAGGATTGTAAAGAAAAATGGAACTGCTTCAGGTGGATACATTAGAAGAAACATTTCAAAAGCTGGAGTCTTACGCGCGTGGTGACGGACCGCGCGGCGCGGGTCTAGCCATGGAGACGGAAACGATCCCGTTTTGGCAAGGGGGCGGAAGGGTTTTAGCTGAGAATATCCTCAGCAGGGAAGATATTCCACCCGCGCCGCGTTCGGTGATGGATGGCTACGCGGTGTGCAGCACGGATACCACAGGTGCTTCCGAAGGCCTGCCGGTTTTTCTGCGCGTCACGCAGGAAGTGGAGATGGGTAAACTGCCGTGCAGCGAAATCGGGAGCGGTGAATGTGCCGCTATTCCGACCGGAGGATTCCTGCCGGCAGGCTGTGACGCTGTGGTCATGGAGGAATACTGTGAAACTTTTGGAGCAGACCAAATCGCGGTGTATACCGCTGTATCGCCGGGACGAAACCTCGTACAGACAGGAGACGATGTAAAAAAGGGTGAAATGGTGCTGCCGCGCGGCAAGCGTCTGCAAGCCGCCGATCTCGGTGTGCTGGCGGCCATCGGCAAAACAGAGATTCCGGTTTATCGGCCTTGGCGCGTGCATATCCTCTCGACCGGCGATGAGATTGTGGATCCGCGGGAACCTTTGAGGGCAGGCAAGATGCGGGATGTAAATTCTTATACCTTATCTTGCATGGCACAAGCATATGGATTTAAAACGAGTTTCGAGCTGCTTCCGGATGATGAGGAAATACTGGAGACGCGGGTGCGGGAAGCCATGCATGCTTGTGATTTGGTTATCGTCAGCGGCGGCAGTTCACAAGGCAAAAAAGACGCGACCGCGAAGGTGATCCGGAAGCTTGCATCCGCCGGTGTTCTGACGCACGGTATTGCCGTCAAACCGGGAAAACCGACCGTTTCTGGCTTTGACGAACCGACCCGCTGCGCCTTGCTCGGACTGCCGGGACATCCGGTCGCTGCGGTACTTTTGTTTGACCTGCTTGCCGGACGGCTTTGGAAACAGCTCAGTGGAGAAGAAAAGACCGAAAAGCCGAGATTCCTTTACGGAACGCTCAGCATGAACCTGCCGGCATCGCCGGGAAGGGAAACCTT
Organism: uncultured Eubacteriales bacterium; assembly: GCA_900551415.1. Lineage (GTDB taxonomy): Bacteria > Bacillota > Clostridia > Peptostreptococcales > Anaerovoracaceae > CAG-238. The sequence goes on along the minus strand of URWB01000045.1, from coordinate 11,133 downwards.
GCAGTTGGTGCGTGTGTGTGAGGAAGATGCAGAAGAAACCGAACCCGCAGAGAACGTGGGCAGCGGGAAGACGCTTCGCGTGGTACCGATCCTCGGGAAATCAGGCATGATCCGTACTTTGTCTGAGGCAGACGGATACCTTGTGATGGAGCGCGATGAAGAAGGTCTGAAGCAGGGAGCAATGGTCAAAGTCCAGCTGTTTTAATGAAAGATAGGAAACGAAAAAAATGAAACGTAATTTATACCTAAAAACTACGCCCACGGCAGAGAGTGTCAAGAGATACATGCAGGCTTTGCACGAGGCAGGAAGTCTCACACCGAAAACGGAGCGCGTGAACGTATACGACAGTTTGGGAAGAGTGACCGCGTCTCCTGTATTCGCCAAATGCTGCTCGCCGCTTTTTAATGCGGCAGCAATGGACGGCATTGCCGTGATTGCCGCGCAGACCGCGAACGCGTCCGAAAGAAACCCTCTGCAGCTGAGACGCGATGTAGATTACCGCCTCGTCGATACCGGGGATCCAATCAAAGCACCTTATGACGCGGTGATCATGGCGGAAGACCTTATCGAAATCGATGAAGAAACGGTCGAGATCACGGCTTCTGCCCCAGGCTGGCAGCATGTACGTCCTTTGGGTGAGGATATCGTCGTGGGGGAAATGCTTCTGCCGACGAATCACACGATTCGCCCTGTGGATATCGGGGTTCTGCTTGCCGGAGGAATTTTGGAGGCAGAAGTCTTCGCACGACCGAAGATCGGCATCATACCGACAGGAAGCGAGATCATTTCGCCCCACGCGACACCGCGTGAAGGGGAAATCATTGATTCCAACACCGGGATGTTTTCCGCCATGGTGACAGAAGAAGGCGGCTTACCGACGCGGCAAGCGATCGTGGAGGATGACTATGACAGAATCAAAAACGCGATCCGCAGCGCGCTGCAGGATCAGGACATGGTAATCGTCAATGCCGGATCCAGCGCGGGAACCGAGGACTATACGGTGCATGTGCTGCGCGAAATCGGAGAGGTCGTCATTCACGGCGTTTCCATGAAACCGGGCAAACCGGTCATTTTGGCGATCGTTGACGGAAAAAGTGTGATCGGTCTGCCCGGATACCCTGTCAGCGCCTATTTGGCGTTCCAAAAATTTGTCTCTCCGGTTATCGCCGCACTTTCCGGGAGAAAGCAAAAGGAGAGCGGAGGAACGATAAAGGCCGTGCTGTCCAAACGACTGGTGTCATCCCTGAAATATGAGGAATATGTGCGCGTCCGCGTGGGAAAGGTCGGCGGACGTTTTGTCTGTGCGCCTCTGGCCAGAGGGGCAGGCGCAGCGATGAGTTTGGTGCGCGCGGACGGATTTTGTGTCATTCCGCAAAATCGGGAAGGCTATGAGGCAGGAGAGATTGTAAACGTGGAACTGTACAAGGATCCGGAAACACTCGCGAATACATTGGTGTCTGTCGGAAGCCATGATCTGATCATCGATTTAATCGGAGACAGGATGGCGGCTTGCTATCCGGGAATGGGTCTCTCAGGGACTCATGTCGGCAGTCTGGGTGGATTGATGGCATTGAAGCGCGGAGAAACGACACTGGCGCCGACGCATCTTCTGGACGAAGAAACCGGCGAATATAATGTTGCATACCTGAAGAAACTTTTTGCCGGTGAGGAGGTCAGCTTGATCAAAGGCGTTCAGAGGATTCAAGGGATTATGATAAAAAAAGGAAATCCTTTGGGCGTCACCGGAATAGAAGATCTGCCAAGACTCAGATACATCAACCGTCAGAGGGGTGCCGGTACGCGGGTGCTGCTGGATTATAAACTGAAGCAGATAGGCATATCACCCCAGACAATCCACGGATATGAAAAAGAAGCCGCAACCCACATGGCGGTTGCGGCGCTTGTCGCGTCCGAAGAAGCGGACGCAGGTATGGGAATCCGTGCAGCGGCAGAGGCGCTGAATCTGGATTTTATCGAAATCGGCGTGGAAGACTACGACTTCGCGATTCGTACACAGGATCTAAAGCTTCCGCAGGTCAAAGCGTTCCTGCAGATATTAAGAAGCTCGGAATTTCACGAAAAGCTGAAAGAGATCGGCGGTTACGCAGCACCGCATGCAGGGGAGATTAAACATCTTTTCCTTGGCAGTAACGAAGCGCTTTTTTGAATTCTGTATATCCCCAGTAAACCGGCGTCGGGTAAATTGGGTTGCCCTCTTTCATCGCCCAGCGGATGATCTGATCTTCATCTTTTTCAGGGATCGGATCAATGTACTGCGGAATGTCCATTTTTTCCTTTAACTCCTCGATCCAGGAAATGAATTTTTCGGCTTTTTCCGCATCGTCTTTTCCTGTCATACCGCAGACCTCCGCCAGACGTGCCAGCCGTTCATGAGCGGCAGAACCGAACAGGCGCATCACATGCGGCAGATTGATCGACATTGCAAGACCGTGCGGTGTTCCGTAAAGACCGCCGAGGGTGTGACCGATGGCGTGTACATAGCCGACGCAGCCGCGGGTAAACGCACGTCCTGCGTAGAAAGCCGCTTTTTGCATGTTCTGACGCGCTTCCAGATCGTTTCTGTCCAAATAGGCCTTATAGAGATTATGGTAAACCAGACGAACCGCGTCTTCCGCTAGCTTGTTTTCGAGTTTGGAATTATAGGTATGGTTGGTGTAAGCTTCGACCGCGTGGCACAGCGCGTCCATGCCTGTCGTGGAGGTCACCTTCGGAGGAAGTCCAACCGTCAGAAGCGGATCCAGCACAGCGAATTTCGGCATGAGGGAAGTGTCCTGAATGGCTGCCTTGTGACTGGTTGCGGAATCGGTGATAACCGCTGCCAACGTTGTTTCTGATCCGGTTCCCGCAGTTGTCGGAACAGCATAGAACATCGGCAGCTTATGCAGAACCTTAAAAGTGCCCTGAAGCTGCGCGACCGTCTTGTTCGGACGAGCAAGACGCGCGCCGATGCCTTTCGCGCAGTCCATCGGAGAGCCGCCGCCGAATGCGATCATGCATTCGCAGCCGGAGGCCTTGTATAAGTCGACGCCGTTGTTGACATGGATATCGGTCGGATTCGGTTCAGCCTTATCGTAGATGGTATACGCAATGCCTGCCTCATCCATAGCTGCGAACAGACCGTTCAACGCGCCGAGCTTCATCAGGACCGCGTCGGTAACTACAAGTACTTTATGAAAACCGTCTTTTTTGATTCTGGCGGGCAGTTTTTTGATGCAGTCCGGACCCTCCAGAGTTTCCGGAATGCGCCAAGGCAAAACGGCCATGCCAACCTTAAAACAAGCTTGAAAAACTCGTGCATATATTTTTCCCATGATACGCCTTCCTTTCTTTGTTATGTATAGCGCTGCTGCATAGTTTTTCCTGTATTCGCGCTATCTTTCGCGCACGATACATCTAAAACGTGATCGCCGCGATCGGACAGAGCCGTGCGCAGATACGGCAATCGATACAGTCTTTTTCCCTGCCTTCTTTCATGCGGGCAATCGTGTGAATATCACCGTGGAATTTTGCCGGTTCCACCTCAAGACAGTCTTTAGGGCAGTTTTCCACGCAAAGACTACAGCCGGCGCAGAGCGCCGCGTCGATTTCAGGTCGTTTCCATTCGGACTTCGGAACTTTTTGGACAGAATTTCCGTTATCGTCGAGAATGCAGCCTTTCGCGCAGACCTTGCCGCAGACGCCACAACTGATGCAACTCCCCGGATTAATATGGTGCCGTTCTTTTAGGGAACCGGAAATCGCCCCGACAGGGCAGTTTTTCGCACAGAGGGTGCAGCCGATGCATGCTTCTGAAATATAATACGCCATGACATTCCTCTCTTTCTCAGCCGCCGCCGGACGGCGACATCAGAACCAACTCGTCGCCGTCCTGTAAGGCGGCGGAAAGTTTGCTTTGCTTTCCATTCACCATGAAAATACATCGTTTCAGGTCCTTTCCATCCCAACCGGTGGCGCGGGAAACAATCTCGCATGCCTCCCTGACGGAAGACACATTAGCCTCCGTTTCCTTGAATCCGGTTTTGAGACGCAGGACGCCGAACAGTTTGATGCGAACCATATCATCACCTCTTCTCGATATTGAGTTTCTTTAATGCGCGCGATGTGGGAACACCGTTCTGATCCCAGCCGCGCGCTTGATAATAGACTTTTTTCATGCGCTCTAGCGGAACTTTGGTGGTTTCGTCCCGCGGATCCTGCGGGACATCCGTCAGTCTGGACGGTAATGTGTCATCCTTTGCTGTAATACCGAAGCGGGTATTGATATATCGTTCGAGTGTATAACCGCGTTTCCCGGCCTTTAGGAAAGATCCGAAAGTCACCGGCATTCCGGTGACCAGATGCAGTGCCTTTGACTGGTTAAAGATGACCGGAAGGTGGAAGCAAACCACGCGAGGGAACTTGTTTAAGAGTCTGAGTACGCCGCCGATATGCGGCACTGCCGCACAGAAGAGCTTTGCATACCAGCTTTGCGGATTGCTGATCAGCGGCGGCGGGAAAAAGGCGTAGGTGGTAAACAGACATTGCCCGCAGGAGGATACCGCCTCCATCAGATCCTGAAAGATGACAGTAAAATCCGGTTTCGCATGCGGCGTCTGCGGATCGACGTTCAAGGCAAGGCCCTCCACGATGATCATATAGCCGCCGTTCAAATGGCAGCCGCCCCGGTTCGAAACTGCATAACCCAGACCCAGTCCGACGGAACGACGCGGTTCATAGGCGGCAAGTTCCATGCCCTTCGCGTGATTCGCGAATTCCTTGCCGCCGTACTTTTCGGAACACCAACGCGAACCGTTTGCAAGTTCGTTTCCGATGCCGCGGCGATAGGCGATATCCTGCCAAAGCGCAGAGATACCGTCGATGGAACCAAAGCTGAGACCGTTGTCCCACAGCCCTTTTTCATTTGCTTCCATCGCATAGCCGAGCGTGCTGGCAGCGGAAATCGTGTCCATACCCAGTTCGTCCAGTTCGTAGTTCCATTTGAGAATTGCCGGAAGATCGTGATTCAGGATGCCGCTTCCCAAAAGACCAAGGGTTTCCAGTTCTGGTCCCTTGACTGCTTTGCCGTCTACATCTACGGTGCGCGCACACTTAATCGGGCAGCTCAAGCAGCCCTTGTTTACAATATTATATTCTTCGGCCAGCGTTTCGCCGCTGACCATGTCAAAGTCATCAAATTGACCGTAATTATAGTTTTTGGTGGAAAGCTGACCGCGCATCTGCATGATGGACACCAGCCCTGCAGTTCCCATGCGTGGAAGCTGGTCTCCGGTAAGAGGGTGTTTGCGGAGATAGCGGAACCAGGACTTATTTAATTTGGAAAGCTTCTCTGGGCATTTGACGCTGACGGTGTGATTCCCGGAAACCGTCACTGCTTTTAGGTTTTTCCAGCCCATGACACAGCCAACGCCTCCACGTCCGGCCAGACGTTCATTGCTGACGACCGAGGCGTAGGATACCAGATTTTCACCGGCAGGCCCGATGACAATTTTACCATTCTTTACCGGCTTGCCATTACCGGTCGTTTCCTGCAGTTTCGCGTCGAGAAGGGTTTGCGCTTCGCCGGTCATCGTACCCCAGAGATCCCCGGCGTCATGGAGGGTAAAGGCTTCGTTTTGAATTTCAAGCCATATAGGGGACGGACTTTTGCCGCGGATAATCAGGGCATCCAGCCCGGCTTTTTTGAGATAGTAGCCAAAATTGCCGCCGCAGTTGGAGGAAGTCAGGATTCCGGTCAGCGGAGAGAGGGTTGAGATATTAAAACGGCTGGAACTCGGCGCTCCGGAGCCGGTGAACGGACCGGTCGAGATGACCAGCATATTCTCTTCCGAAAGCGGCGTAACATCCGGGCTTAGACAATCTCCCAGAATTTTCGCCGCCATGGTTTTGCCGCCGAGGAAAAGCCGTCGCTCTCGATCGCTCCAGGGGTATTCCTGTGTCTGACCGGTACTCAGATCGATCAGCATGACCTTTCCCATGTATCCGCCGTAATTGGTCGCCATAGAGAACCTCCTTATGTATATCGCGGCAAGTGCCGCGCGCAGATCAATGATAAAAATATTTTACCACTTTTGTGGAATTGTTACTATATTTTTAAACTAAGTATCATGTATACATATATTGCTATGCAAATACGGCCACAAAATACGGAAAATGTTTCTAACCAGCCTATCCTTGCACTGTAAAAAACAAAATAGACAGGTGTGAGAGAGGTTGCCGTCGCATATCTTGTAACAGGGAGAAGGAGGTGTGATATGGCAGAATATCTTGTGAACGGTTACGCGTATCCGTCGATCAGCGAGGAAACGCTCTTGTGGTGGTTGCCGCGGCTGACGTGGCTGTCGGCGTTCAGTTACGGTTTTACGGCGGAGGGGCGTCTGGTGAATCTTGCGGACGAGAATCTGGTGACGGCGGCCAACGCTGCCGGGGTGCGGCCGATGATGGTGCTGACGCCGCTGGACGCGGAAGGCAGATTTAACGACAACATCGCGGCGGCGGTTTTTGAAGATCCCGAGGCACAGACAAATCTGATCGACAATATTGAGGCGAATCTGCACGCAAAGAACATGGGCGGTGTGGACTTCGACTTTGAATATATTCCGCGGGTATACGCGGCAGACTATGTTGAGTTGGTCGCGCGGACACAGAGGCTTCTTTCGCCGCAGGGATATTTGACGAGCGTGGCGCTGGCGCCTAAGGTGCGCGCCGATCAGCCAGGAGTTCTGTACGAGGGGCACGACTACGCGGGCATGGGGCGCGCAGCAGATTACTGCCTGCTGATGACCTATGAATGGGGCTATACGTATGGGGAGCCGATGGCGGTATCGCCGATCAACCATGTGCGGCGGGTGCTGGAATACGGCCTGACGGAGATTCCGGCAGAGAAGATCCTCATGGGAATGAGCAACTACGGCTACGACTGGGCGCTGCCGTTTGTGCGGGGCGAGTCGAAGGCCGAGAAACTGACCAATTATCAGGCACAGGCGCGGGCGGAATACTACGGCGTACCGGTCGAATGGGATGAGACCGCACAGGCGCCGTTCTATACGTATGCGACACCGGCGGGTGTGAAGCACATTGTCTGGTTCGAGAATGAGCGAAGCTGGCAGGCGCGGTTGGCGCTGGTCGCGGAGTACGGGCTGGCGGGCATCAGTATTTGGAACATCATGCATGTTTTTTACGGAGGCTTGTAAGGCGTGGAGAGGGATTCGCGAAACGCGGCTGCGCGGAATCAAGGGGCGGAATCAGCGGATAAATTCTTTACAAATGCGCAAAAGCTTAGTAAAATAATAAAATAGGCAACAGACAAGGGAGACAATGCAAGAGTGGACAGCAGGATTGACGAATTTAAGAAGTACCTGATGAATTTGGAAAGGTCGTCAAGCACAATCGACAGCTATACAAGAGCGGTAAGACAATTTTTTGATAGATATGAGGAATTGAATAAGGAGAATATGATCGATTTCAAGCAGTGGCAGATGGGGCTGCACAAACCAAAGACAGCGGCGCTGCGCTGTGTTTCCATGAATGTCTACTGCGAATTCGCAGGCAGACCGGAGTGTAAGGTCAAGGGAATCAAGCTTCCAAAACGAAATTCCGTTGAGAATGTGATCACAATGCGGGAGTATCGGAGATTTTTGGATTGTTTGGCCGCGGACGGCAAGTGGAAGATCTATTACATGGTCAAATTTCTCGCAGCGACGGGATGCAGAGCCTCCGAGCTGACGAAACTCGAAAAAAGCTGTCTCGAGAGCGGAGAATTTACACTTTGGACGAAGGGGAAAATCCGTAAGATTCTGATTCCCAAAAGCTTGCGGCAAGAAAGCAAAACGTATTTTGAAACAGTGGAGTCTGACTATCTGTTTCCGAATAAATATGGGGAACGCATGTCAACCGGAGGGATCGGCTGTCAGATTAAAAAGTACGGACGGTTGTACGGAATTCGTGAAGAGGTGCTGCACCCGCACGCCTTCCGGCATTTGTTCGCGATCCTTTTTCTCAAGCAGAATAAAAACATCGCGCTGCTGTCGGACATTCTCGGGCATGAGAGCCTGAACACAACCGCGATATATCTGAGACTGAGTGCCGCGGAGCAGAAAAAGCAGCTTGACAAGACGGTAAACTGGTAGGCAGCAGGAAGGGCTGTGCCTTCGGGGTTCACACGGGCAGCTTCAGGCAAAGCAAACGATAAAATCAAAAGACAGAGAACAACAGAGGAGGTATCCTGAAATGATCCAAATTCACGAAGACAAATGTATCCGATGCCTGCGCTGCGCAGACAAGTGCGTGTGCGGGGCGATAGAAGTGCGAGACGGCAGACCGGTAATCAATCGCGACAAAGGATGCATCAAATGTATGCACTGCGCGATTGCCTGTCCCGAAAACGCGATTACTTACAACGGGCAGCCGGCGATCGAAAGCGAAGAAATGCCGGTGCTCGCGGACACGTTTTCCGCGGACATGGAGAACTTCCTGCTCGCGAAACGTTCTTACCGTAATTTTAAACCGGAGCCTGTGCCGATGACGGAGATCGAGAGCGCGCTGAATGTGGCTGCATGGGCGCCGAGCGCGAAGAACCAGCATCCGACGAAGTATTATGTGGTCAATGATAAGGAGACCATCGATGCGATGATGACCCTGATCGTGGAGCATATCAAAGAAACCGGAGATTGCCCGGAGGTGCTGGACGGACTGTCAAACGATTGGAACAAGGTGTTCGGCAAAGCGCAGACGGTGATTATCGCGTATGCCAGAAACAACGCCAATCGCCCGTCGGAGGATACGACAATCGCGCTGACCTACGCGGAGATGGTACTGCAGGCAAGGGGAATCGGTACCTGCTGGTCCGGCTATCTGCAGAGATTTTTGAATCACTGCGAGAAACTGGCGGCGATGTTCCCAATTCCGGAGAACAACGCGTTTTACGGCTGCATACTGGCAGGATACCCGACAGAGGAGTATTTTTACATCCCGCGGCGCCTGAAGCTGGCGGATATCAAAACGTTGAAATAACGCGGGCGGACGGCACGAGCCGAGCAGGGGACCTGGTTTGCGCGCTGCGCGGAGAGGAAAGGATGAGAGATGGAACAAAAACCGGATAAAAGTTTGAAGAATAGTTTATTATTGGTCATCGTGGGGGTGACCTTGTTTGTGGCGCTGCAGCACCTGAATTTGGTCGCGGGCGCGCTGAGCATGATGATCGGGCTTGTAATGCCGCTGATCGCGGGCGGAATCATTGCATTTATCTTAAATGTGCCGATGAGCTTCTTCGAGAAAAAAATCGAATGGCTGAACCTGCGGCATCCGTCGAAGCTCCTGCCGCGTATCAAAAGCGCGTTGAGCCTGATCGTGACACTGGTGTTGGTGGCTTTGGCGATATGCTTCGTCGGCCGGGTTATCTTCCCGAATATGGCAGAGTCGATCAAAAGCATCGCGGCAATCGTCAATGATAATTATCAGTCATGGATCGCGCTGGCCGAAAGCTACGGTCTGGACATGAGCGGCGTGCGGGCGTGGATTATGAATTTTGACTGGGAAAAGCTTTTGCAGGGACTGCGGGATAACAGCGGAGAAATTCTTTCTACCGCGACACAGGCAGCAAACAGTGTGTTCGGTGTAGTGGCGAACATCGGCTTCGGCTTGATCTTCGCGATCTATATTTTACTGAACAAACGGAAACTGGGCAGACAGGCAAAACAGCTCGCTTATGCTTTTTTAAAAAAACCGTGGGCAGATGAGGTCTGCGACATCGCGAGCCTGTCTTATAGGACCTTCGCGGGATTCCTGTCCGGACAGTGCTTGGAGGCTGTGATCCTTGGCATGATGTTCTTCATCACCCTGCTGGTCGGAGGGTTTCCGTACGCAGGCAGCATCTCGGTGATCATTGGCTGTATGTCGATCATTCCGTTTGTCGGCGCATTTATCGGCATGGCCTTCGGTTTCCTGCTGATCGCGGTGACGCGTCTGGAACAGGCGCTTTGGTTTCTGGTGGTGTTTTTCGTCATCCAACAGATCGAGGGACATATCGTCTATCCGAAGGTTGTGGGCAGTTCCGTCGGTTTGCCGGCACTTTGGACGCTGCTGGCGGTCGTTGTGGGCGGCAAGGTATCCGGAATCTTTGGCATCATCCTTTTCATTCCGCTTTTCTCCGTTATTTACGCGCTGGTGCGCAGAAGCGTGTACAGCCGTCTCAAAAAGAAAAATTTAAAAATATCATAAAATTTTCATTGCAATTTATGAAAAGATGTTGTATAATAATGATTGTTCCGCACGAGAGCGGGACAATCAGATATGCGGTCGTGGCGGAATTGGCAGACGCGCACGGTTCAGGTCCGTGTGGGCGACCATGGGGGTTCGAATCCCTTCGACCGCACCAAATGGCAAAACACTCATCGAAAGGTGAGTGTTTTTTCGTTGTACGCATAAAATAAAAAGGGATTCGAACCCGTGAGGGCATGAGCGCAATTCGAATGTCCTGTGAACATTCGAATAGTGAATGGTCCGAAGGCGACTGGGATGGGAGCCGAGGAGGCAGCCTGCAAGCAAGGCGCAGCAGGCGGTCAGATCCCTTCGACCGCACCAAGTAAATGCGTCCATTTAGGATGCATGGTCGTGAAAGCAAGTCGTTGGCTTGGCTTCAGCGTTTTTTGACGGTGAATGATCGCGTAAATGAATATACCGACTTGGGGATGCAAAGCGGAACTTTTAAGATTTTAAAATTTGAACTTCAACGAAAATGTAAATATCGACGGTTCTTAACATGAATTTTATATGAAGCGTGATAGAATAAAACAAAAAAAGGAGAAAGAGGAGATTGAAGCCTATAAAAATGGATGCGAGATTAAAGAAAATTGTTTTGCAGATAAGCCTGCTTGTCTGCGGCGCCGCGATGCTGGCTGTTGGCATTTGGCGCGGGGAGGCAGGCTTAGTCCTCGACAAAGCAATCAGATTATGTTTGGAGTGTGTGGGAATTGGATAAGAAAAAAAGAAGTGTTTCACAGACGCTGGTCTCTTTTCGGGGATGGATACAGGCAGCTGCCACGCTGCTCACAAATATCCATATTCCTAATTTATGGAAAGGTAAAATATATCAGGGCAGCGTAAAAACCGTATGT